>NZ_JAKSYR010000108.1:0-55565 GCF_022829705.1 Methylobacterium sp. E-025 | reverse complement strand
GGGGACCCTGGGCGCAGCCGTGGAAGCCGGGCCCCAGGGGCGGAGCCGCCTCGGCGGTGGGGGGCCCGGCCCGCCCAAAAACCGCAAAACTCCGTTGCCACCAGACCGCGCAGACCCGACTCGGCCCACCCAACGCGCCCGGGGCAGCCAAGGAGGGGGTGCGTACCCTGCCCAACCGTCCGTCGAC
Organism: Methylobacterium sp. E-025; assembly: GCF_022829705.1. Classification (NCBI taxonomy): domain Bacteria; kingdom Pseudomonadati; phylum Pseudomonadota; class Alphaproteobacteria; order Hyphomicrobiales; family Methylobacteriaceae; genus Methylobacterium; species Methylobacterium sp. E-025. The sequence goes on along the minus strand of NZ_JAKSYR010000108.1, from coordinate 55,378 downwards.
AAAGGCCAGGGCTTCGGACGCCGCAAGGCCCAGGACCTGGGCCAGGTCGAAACCCCCCCTCCCCCGCAGGGGGGAGGGAAGGCTGAGCGACCGACGAGCCCGAACCCAATTACCAACACGAACGCCATCCGCGCCGAGACGCGGGCGAGAGGACGCACCATGAAGAAGCTTCTGTTCCTGTTCGACACCGATGCGATGCCGTCCGTGTTCGACACCGTCGTCGGCTACGACGGCGGCGCCGACCACATCACCGGCTACGGCGGCGTGACGCCCGAGAACGTCGGCGCGCTCGTCGACGGCACGATCTACACCCGCGGCGGCTCGGAGAAGAAGTCGACGGCGATCTTCGTCGGCGGCGGCAACATGGCGGCCGGCGAGGCGGTGCTCGAGGCGGTGAAGAAGCGCTTCTTCGGCCCGTTCCGCGTCTCGACCATGCTCGATTCCAACGGCTCGAACACCACCGCCGCCGCCGGCGTCGCTCTGGTGGCGAAGGCCGCCGGCTCTCTGGAGGGCAAGAAGGCCGTGGTGCTCGCCGGCACCGGCCCGGTCGGCATGCGCTCGGCGGCCCTGCTCGCCCAGGAGGGCGCCGAGGTCGTCCTCGCCGCCCGTCAGCTCGACCGCGCGCAGGCGGCGGCAGACGCCGTCAACAAGCGCTTCGGCGTCGCCGTGACGGCGGCCGCGACCCCGGACGAGGCCTCGCGCGCCGAGATCGTCAAGGGCAAGAACCTGGTGTTCTCGGCCGGCGCCATCGGCATCGAGCTGCTGCCAGAGTCGGCCTGGAAGGACGAGGCCTCGATCGAGTTCGTTGCCGACTACAACGCCCAGCCGCCGCTCGGCTTCGGCGGCATCGACGCCATAGACAAGGGCAAGGACCGGCACGGCAAGAAGTCGTTCGGCGCACTGGGCATCGGCGGCCTGAAGCTGAAGCTCCATCGCGCCTGCGTCGGCCAGCTCTTCGACAGCACCGAGCAGGTGCTGGATGCCGAGGAGATCTACGCGCTCGCCAAGAAGATGGCCTGAACGGGGGAGTGGGGCGCATGGCCGAGCACGATACGATCGCGACCTTCCTCGACGGGTTGGCCAGCGCCGCCCCGACCCCCGGCGGCGGCGGTGCCGCCGCCATTTCCGGCGCCATGGGCGCGGCCCTGGTCTCGATGGTGTGCAACCTCACCATCGGCAAGAAGAAGTACGTCGAGGTCGAGGCCGAGCTGAAGGACATGCTCGTCCAGTCCGAGGCGCTGCGGGCGCAGCTCACCGGCATGATCGCCGAGGACGTCGCCGCCTTCGACGCGGTGATGGGGGCCTACGGGCTGCCCAAGGCCACCGACGACGAGAAGGCGGTCCGCGCCGAGCGGATCCAGGCGGCGCTGAAGGTGGCGACCGACGTGCCGCTCGCCTGCTGCCGCGCCTGCCGCGCGGTGATCGACCTCGCCGAGGTGGTCGCCGACAAGGGCAACCTCAACGTCATCTCGGATGCCGGCGTCGCCGTGCTCTCGGCCCATGCCGGCCTGCGCAGCGCGGCGCTGAACGTCTACGTCAATGCCAAGGGCCTCGACGACCGCGATTTCGCGCAGGCGCGCCTGATCGAGCTCGAGGCGCTGCTCGGCGATGCCGGCCCGCTCAACGAGAAGGTCTACGACGTGGTCAAGGCCAAGGTGAGCTGACGCGAAGCCCGTAGGCGGTCCCCGATCGGCGGCGATCGGGGACCGCCGACGGGCGAATTGCGAAGTCGGGAAACGATCGTCGTTAGAAGATTGTGCGACGCAACAAGAAGACCGCAAGCATTCCTTCGCCGATCAAGGCGAACTCAACGAGAATGCAAAAAAATTTAATGCGACACTGCTCTCCCCCAAAGTAAAATGAGGGCGTAGAAACGCAGCCAAGAACAGTACCGAAGGAGGCGCCCGATGGACGTGCACGAGTATCAGGCCAAGGAGCTGCTCGCGAGCTTCGGCGTCGCGGTTCCCAAGGGCGCCGTCGCCTTCAGCGCCGATCAGGCCGTCTATGCCGCGACCGAGCTCGGCGGCTCGTTCTGGGCGGTTAAGGCCCAGATCCATGCAGGCGCCCGCGGCAAGGCCGGCGGGATCAAGCTGTGCCGAACCTACAACGAGGTTCGCGATGCCGCCCGCGAGCTGCTCGGCAAGCGCCTCGTCACCCTGCAGACCGGGCCCGAGGGCAAGCCGGTGCAGCGGGTCTACGTCGAGACCGCCGACCCGTTCGAGCGCGAGCTGTATCTCGGCTACGTCCTCGACCGGAAGGCCGAGCGCGTCCGCGTGATCGCCTCTCAGCGCGGCGGCATGGACATCGAGGAGATCGCGGCCAGCGAGCCCGAGGCGCTGATCCAGGTGGTGGTCGAGCCGGCCGTCGGCCTGCAGCAGTTCCAGGCCCGCGAGATCGCGTTCCAGCTCGGCCTCAACATCAAGCAGGTCTCGGCCGCGGTGAAGACGATCATGAACGCCTACCGGGCGTTCCGCGACTGCGACGGCACCATGCTGGAGATCAACCCGCTCGTCGTCACCAAGGACGACCGCGTGCTGGCGCTCGACGCCAAGATGTCGTTCGACGACAACGCGATGTTCCGCCGCCGCAACATCGCCGACATGCACGACCCGTCGCAGGGCGACCCGCGCGAGGCCCAGGCCGCCGAGCACAACCTCAGCTACATCGGGCTCGAGGGCGAGATCGGCTGCATCGTCAACGGCGCCGGCCTCGCCATGGCGACCATGGACATGATCAAGCACGCGGGCGGCGAGCCGGCGAACTTCCTCGACGTCGGCGGCGGCGCGAGCCCCGAGCGCGTCGCCACCGCCTTCCGCCTCGTCCTGTCGGACGCGAACGTGAAGGCGATCCTCGTCAACATCTTCGCCGGCATCAACCGCTGCGACTGGGTCGCGGAGGGCGTGGTCCAGGCGGCGCGCGAGGTGAAGATCGAGGTGCCGCTGATCGTCCGGCTCGCCGGCACGAACGTCGAGGCCGGGCAGCGCATCCTGGCCGAGAGCGGGCTCGACCTGATCACCGCCGAGACCCTGTCGGAGGCCGCGCGCAAGGCCGTCGAGGCCTGCAACGGCACCAAGCACTGACGTCCGTGAGATAAGCGAAGGATACCGCCATGAGCATTCTCATCGACGAGACCACCCCGATCATCGTCCAGGGCATCACCGGCGACAAGGGCACCTTCCACGCCAAGGAGATGAAGGATTACGGCGCCAACGTCGTCGGCGGCGTCACCCCCGGCAAGGGCGGCAAGACCCATCTCGGCCTGCCGGTGTTCAACACCGTCAAGGACGCCGTCGAGGCGACGGGCGCCACCACCTCGATCACCTTCGTCGCCCCGCCCTTCGCCGCGGACGCGATCATGGAGGCGGCCGATGCCGGGCTGAAGCTGGTCTGCTCGATCACCGACGGCATCCCGGCCCAGGACATGATGCGGGTGAAGCGCTACCTGATGCGCTACCCCAAGGACCGCCGCACCATGGTGGTCGGCCCCAACTGCGCCGGCATCATCTCGCCCGGCAAGTCGATGCTCGGCATCATGCCGCCGCACATCTACCTGAAGGGCAACGTCGGCGTGATCTCGCGCTCGGGGACGCTCGGCTACGAGGCCGCCTCGCAGATGAAGGCGCACGGCATCGGCATCTCGACCTCGGTCGGCATTGGCGGCGACCCGATCAACGGCTCGTCCTTCCTCGACCACCTCGCGCTGTTCGAGCAGGACCCGGAGACCGCGGCCGTGCTGATGATCGGCGAGATCGGCGGCCCGCAGGAGGCCGAGGCCGCGGCCTGGATCAAGGCGAACTTCTCGAAGCCCGTGATCGGCTTCGTCGCCGGGCTCACGGCGCCGAAGGGCCGCCGCATGGGCCATGCCGGCGCGATCATCTCGGCCACCGGCGACAGCGCGGCCGAGAAGGCCGAGATCATGCGGTCCTACGGGCTGACCGTGGCGCCCGATCCCGGCTCGTTCGGCGACACCGTCGCCGAGGTGATGCGGCGGGCGGCGTAGCGCCCGAAGCGCGAACCTGAAGCGCGGGTCCCCTCTCCCGTTCGGGAGAGGGACAGGGTGAGGGGCGTGACCTCTCCGGAATGACCTAGCCCCTCACCCCAACCCTCTCCCGCTCGGGAGAGGGGGCCGCGCGGTGCCACCCCCGCCAAAACGATATCCGCCCCAGGTGGCTTGATCCGATGCCAAAGACCCTTCACGCCTCCCTCGGCCATGCCGACGAGAACGCCTTCGCGCCGCCGGTGATCACCGGCACCTCGTCGAAGGAAGCCCTCGACATCCTGTTCCACGCGCTGCTCGACGTGGCGCGGCGGCACGAGCCGGAGCTGGAGGCCGTGCTGCACGGCACCGCCGACATCTCGACCTTCACGCCCGAGATGCTGGCCCGCGCGCTCCAGGTGCAGGGCATCTGGTTCCAGCTGCTGTCGATCGCCGAGCAGAACGTCGCCATGCGCCGGCGCCGGCACGTCGAGCGCACGGAGGGCCGCTCGGCCCTCGGCGGGTCCTTCGCCAAGGTGCTGGCGGAAGCCTCGGCCGGCGGCATCCCCGCGCCGCAGATCCATGCCCTGCTGAAGGACCTGCGCATCCGCCCGACGATCACCGCCCACCCGACCGAGGGCAAGCGCGTGACCGTGCTGGAGAAGTTCCGGCGCATCTACCTCGTGCTGCGCGAGCTCGAGTTGCCGCGCTGGACTACGCGCGAGCGCAACGGTCTGATGAACGAGCTGCGCGACCAGATCGAGCTGGTCTGGATGACCGGCGAGCTGCACCTCGAGAAGGCCACCGTCGAGCGCGAGGTCTCCTGGGGCCTGCACTTCTTCGACGAGACCTTGTTCGAGATGCTGCCGGAGGTGGTCTACTCGCTCGAGGAATCGCTGGCGCAGTACTACCCGGACGAGAAGTTCGAGGTGCCGGCCTTCTTTCAGTTCGGCTCCTGGATCGGCGGCGACCGCGACGGCAATCCCTACGTCACCGCCAGCGTCACCCGCGAGACGCTGAAGTGGAACGCGCTCGCCTCGCTCAGGCGCTACCGCGACGGCGTGCTTCATCTCGGCCGGGTGCTGTCGCTCACCGAGCGCTCGATGCCGGTGCCCGAGACCTTCCGGGCCGAGCTGGCCCGGGCCCTGTCCGAGAGCGGCGACGCCAAGGCGATCGCCGGCCGCAACCCCGGCGAGGCCTATCGCCAGTACCTGTCCTGCATCCTGCGCAAGATCGAGGCGACGATCCGGCGCAACGAGGGCGGCCGCACGAGCGGGCCGGACTACCCGAGCGCCGACGGGCTGATCAACGACCTGCGCACCCTGGAGCAGGGCCTCGCGGACGCCAAGTGCACCTCGCTCGCCACCGACCTCGTGCGGCCGGTGCGGCGCATGGTCGAGATCTTCCGGTTCTCCACCGTCCGCCTCGACCTGCGCGAGAACACCACCCGCACCACGAAGACGCTGCACGCGCTCTACGCCCGCCAGAGCGGCGGCAAGGCGCCGCCGGACCTTGAGTCGCCCGAGTGGAAGGCCTGGCTCGTCGCCGAGCTGGCGCGGCCGCGGACCGGCGAAACCTCGTTCGAGGGCCTGCCGGACGACGCCCGCGAGACCCTGGCCACCTTCGCGCTCGTCGGCGAGATGCGCGACACCCTCGACCGCGAGGCGTTCGGCGCCTTCGTCCTGTCGATGACCCGCTCGGTGCCCGACATCCTCGGCGCCTACCTGCTGGCCAAGGAGGCCGGCCTCTACCTCGACGCCGCCGGCACCGAGATCTGCCCGCTGCCGATCGTGCCGCTGTTCGAGACCATCGAGGACCTGCGCGCCGCGCCGGCGATCATGAAGGAGCTCGTCGGCATCCCGGTGGTCCGCCGCTCCACCCGCTGGCAGGGGGGCGTGCAGGAGGTGATGATCGGCTACTCGGATTCGAACAAGGACGGCGGCTTCGTCGCCTCGAACTGGGAGCTGTACAAGGCGCAGGCGAAGCTGACGGCGCTCGGCAAGGAAGCCGGCGTGCCGATCGCGTTCTTCCACGGGCGCGGCGGCTCGGTGAGCCGCGGCGGCGTGCCGACCCAGCGCGGGATCGACGCGCAGCCGCCCGGCTCGATCAACGGCCGCTTCCGCACCACCGAGCAGGGCGAGGTGGTCTCGTTCAAGTACGCCAACCGCGGCACCGCCGCCTACCAGATGGAGCTGCTGGCGGCCTCCGTGTTCGAGCACGCGCTGCAATCCGAGCGGCAGCGCGCGAACCAGCCCCGGCACGAGTTCGACGATGCGCTGGAGGCGCTGTCCGGCGCCTCGCGCGCGGCCTACGTCAACCTGCTCCAGGCCGACGGCCTCGTGGACTACTTCCAGGCCGCGAGCCCGCTCGACGAGATCGCGCTGCTCAACATCGGCTCGCGCCCGGCGCGGCGCTTCGGGGCGAAGTCGCTGAGCGACCTGCGCGCGATTCCCTGGGTGTTCGCGTGGTCGCAGAACCGACACGTCGTCACCGGCTGGTACGGCGTCGGCTCCGGCATCCGCAGCTTCCTCGACGTGCGCGGCGACCAGGGCGAAGCGCTGCTCAAGCGCCTGTTCCAGGAATGCCGGCTGTTCCGCCTGATCCTCGACGAGGTCGAGAAGACGCTGCTCATGGTCGATCTCGGCATCGCCCGGGATTACGCCGGCCTCGTCGCCGACCCGGAGATCCGCGACCGCATCTTCGGGATGATCGAAGCCGAGTACGCGCTGACGCGCGAGATGGTGCTGCGGATCACCGGCGGGCGGGAGCTGGCCGAGCGCGCGCCGCTGTTCCGCGACCGTCTCACCGGCCGCCTGCCGACGATCAACCAGGTCGGCCGCGAGCAGGTCGAGCTGCTGCGCCGGTTCCGCGCCGAGACCGACGAGGACAAGCGCGAGGCGGTGAAATCCGCGCTCCTGCTCTCGATCAACTGCATCGCCGTCGGCTTCGGTGCGACCGGCTGATGCAAACGTATCGCCTAGGCCTGTCGCCGAGAACGCGCAGGCCCATGTTGAAACCGACGGTTCGGGCGGCCTAGCTGAGCCCGCGCTCTGACGGCGGCACCGCAAGCCGCTCGACTTCCCAGGGAAACAGGAGACCCCCCATGAGCTTCACCCTCGTCCAGCAGGCCACCCCGCGGCTCCACCGCTCCGAACTCGCGGTGCCGGGCTCGAACCCGACCTTCATGGAGAAGTCGGCCACCTCGAACGCCGACGTGATCTTCCTCGACCTCGAGGACGCGGTCGCGCCGGACGACAAGGAGAAGGCCCGCACCAACATCATCGCTGCCCTCAACGATATCGATTGGGGCTCGAAGACCATGATGATCCGCATCAACGGTCTCGACACCCACTACATGTACCGCGACGTGGTCGACATCGTCGAAGCCTGTCCGCGCCTCGACATGATCCTGATCCCGAAGGTCGGCGTGCCGGCCGACGTCTACGCCATCGACGTGCTGGTGACGCAGATCGAGCAGGCCAAGAAGCGCGAGAAGAAGCTCGGCTTCGAGGTGCTGATCGAGACCGCGCTCGGCATGGCCAACGTCGAGGCGATCGCGACCTCCTCGAAGCGCCTCGAGGCGATGTCCTTCGGCGTCGCCGACTACGCCGCGTCCTGCCGCGCCCGCGCCCAGGTCATCGGCGGGGTGAACCCCGATTACAGCGTGCTCACCGACAAGGACGAGAGCGGCAAGCGCGAGACCCACTGGCAGGATCCGTGGCTGTTCGCCCAGCAGCGCATGCTGGTGGCCTGCCGCGCCTACGGCCTGCGCCCGATCGACGGCCCGTTCGGCGACTTCTCCGATCCCGACGGCTACACCTCCGCGGCCCGGCGCTGCGCGTCGGCCGGCTACGAGGGCAAGTGGGCGATCCACCCCTCGCAGATCGACCTCGCCAACGAGGTGTTCACCCCGTCCGAGGCCGAGGTCACCAAGGCGCGCCGCATCCTCGTGGCGATGGAAGAGGCCGCCAAGGCCGGCCGCGGCGCCGTCTCCCTCGATGGCCGCCTGATCGACATCGCCTCGATCCGCATGGCCGAGGCGCTGATCGAGAAGGCCAACGCGATGTCGGCCAAGTAGGCCGGCAGAGGCAGGCCGACCGACGCGATCGATCCGCGGCCGCCCCAGGGACATCCGGGGCGGCCGTCCTTGTTCTCGGCACCGGGCGCAACCTCGGCCGTTGTCGATCGGTATCCCCGCCGAGGCTGCGGGGACGACGCGCCCCGGTCCGGCGGCGCCATCAGGGAGATGACACCATGCACGTCACCATCGAGCAGGCGGAGACCGCGATCGCCGCCGCCAAAGCCAAGGCCGCCGAACTCGGCACGCAGATGTGCATCGCCGTCGTCGATTCCGGCGGAAACCTGAAGGCGTTCTACCGCATGGACGGCGCCTGGGTCGGCTCGATCGACATCGCCCAGAAGAAGGCCAAGACCTCGGTGTTCTTCGGCATGATGACCGGACAGATCGGCGCGCTGTCGCAGCCGGGCGGCCCGCTCTACGGCATCGAGCACTCGAACGACGGGCTGATCACCTTCCCCGGCGGCATCCCGATCGTCGACGCGGACGGCGAGATGTCGGGCGCCATCGGCGTCAGCGGCTCGACCGTGGAGAACGACCACGTGGTGGCCGAGGCCGGCGCCAGCACGATCGGCAAGACCGAGCTGCCGGCCCACCCCTGGCGGACCTGAGCCGCGCCACGGCCACGCCGATGCCCGGCGCCGAGGGCGCGACCCGCGGACGGGTCGCGCCGCTTCGGCCCGCAGGAGATGCGCCGGCGCCGACGCGCGCCGGTCTACTGTTTTCGCGCGTTTCGAATGCTCAATTTCACGCTTGAAGATTCGACGAAATCGATGGAAGCTGCCGTCCATCCCGGCTGCTTCGACCATGACTTGTCGAGCCACGGATCCATCTGCAACGGACGTGCGCACGTCATGCCGCCGCGCGCGGGCCTTCGCTTGATCGTCGAGGCGCGACCGATGGCATTGCTTCGCTCCGTATTCGCTGCGTCCCTCCTCGCTGCGATCGGGTTGGCGGCGACGCCCCAGCCCGGGCGCGCCTGCGGCGACGGGGAGGCGCCGGTCTCCTGCGGCGATGCCGGCTCGGAAGCCTCCGCCAAGTGGATGCTGAAGCACGTCGTCGCGGCGATCGCGGCCGACGCGCCGGCGGCGCTCGCGCATTTCACCAAGGGGGAAGCGGGGTTCCGCACCGCCGACACCTACGTCTTCTGCGTCGGGCCGGACGGCGTGATGAGCGCGCATCCCAACCCGATCCTGCAGGGCCAGAACGTGCGCGACCTGCACGACAGCAACGGCACCTACTTCATCCGCCAGATGTTGGAGACGGCCAAGGCCGGCACGGTCGCCGAGATCCGCTACCTGTTCCCCAAACCGGGCAGCACCGTCGCGCTCCAGAAGACCACCTACTACACCCGCGCCGGCGACCAGGTGTGCGGCGTCGGCGTCTACGATTCGGACGGGGCCGGTCCGGCGGACAGCCCCGTCGCCCGGATGGCGCAGCTGCGCGACCGTCTCGACGCCGAGATGCCGCCGGCGCTGCGCGGGAACTGGACCGCCTTCCTCGAAGCGCTGAACGCCGAGACCGGCGCCAAGGCCGCGGCGATGGCGAAGGCGCGGGCCGGCCTGCAGGCGGCCGAGGCCGCGCTGGCGCCGCCCCCGCCGACCGCGCCGGACGACTGATGCGGGCCCGCGCGCGAGGAGGCCCGCACACCAACGGTTAAGCCTGTCGACCTATCACCGAGCATCCCTCATGCGTCGTGCCGGGAGAGGCGCCGTTGACCCGTGACCAAGTCGCCACCGCAATCCGGCGCCTCGCCGCCTCGCAGGTCGAGGACATCGAGCGTGCCGTCAAGGACGGGCACAAGACGATCGCGCTGAACGAGCTGGCGGACCTGAACCGCCAGCTCAAGGCCTTCGCCGCCGCCCTCAAGAAGGCGCCGGTTCGGGCGTGACGTCGATCCCGTGATCCCTGGATCGCAGGGTGACCGTCGACACGGCGGGACGTCGCGTTTTCCGCCACGGAGATCTCAGCCACCTCAGGCGGGGGCGTGCTCGCCCCCCGGGCTACCAGCGCGGGCCGCCCCAACCGCGATCCGGGATGTCGACCGGCGGCCGCGGCGGGTGATTGAAGACGACCGGGCGATGCGGGCCGGCATCGTATCCGCCCGGCTCGTCGCAGACCCGGACACGGCGCACCACCTCCTCGCCATAGGCGTCGATGCGGCGCTTCACGAAGCTGCGGCAGCGCTCGGGCGGCTCGAAATCCGGGCCGGCGGTGAAGCGCGGGCGGCGGAAGGGCGGCTCGGGCGGGGGCGGGGGCGGCTCCCGGTGGGCGTAGCCGCCGTATTCCGGCTGCGGCGGCGGATAGGGCCCGTCGAAATCGGCGGCCCGCGCGGCGCCGGCGAAGGCATGCCCCGCGAGGACGAGCGCGCAGAACCCGGAAAGACGGAAACGGTGGAGCGACACGACATGTCCTCGCGCAGTGCGTGGCCGGCGGCCATCGAAGCCCGGAGGATGATCGAAGGAGGCTGAACCGTTCGCGAGCGGACGCGTCGGGATCCGTTCAGCTTCGGTCCGCGGCGGTCACAGGTCCTTCGGCACCGTGCCGCGCACGGCACAGCGCCACTTCGCGACGTGGAGGTCGGGGTGCACCGCCTGCCATTCGGCGAGGACGCTCTGGGCGTGGCGCAGGCAGATGAACGGGTTGCTGCCCTCGTAGGACATCGGGATCTGGTCGTCGTGGCACTGCGTCGGTTGCGACAGCAGGCAGGCGGACAGCAGGATCAGCATCGGCAGGACGTCCTCGCAGGGTCCCGGCTCCGCGGCCGGGTTGAGAGGATCTTAAGACGACGCCGAGGTCCGTGGGAAGTGATGCGGCGAGGACGGCACGTGAGCCTGCCTCCCCCCCCACTGCGAGGGGAGGCAGGAGCGGCTCTCAGGCCGCCGCCCAGATCTCGCCCTTGGCGATCGTCGCGAGGTCGCCGGAATAGCGCCGCAGCGGGCCGGCGGCGATCTCGGCGTGGCGCGGGCTCAGGGTCTTGAGCGAGCGCGCCAGCAGCCGCAGGAAGACGAGGTCGTGCTCGCCGGTCTCGACGAAGGTCGGCGTCAGGCGCCCGTGGCTGCCGAGGAGGAGCGTGCCGCGGCGCATGCCGTAGCCGGCGTCGTCGCCGACGGACCCGGCGGCGATCGTGCCGGCGATCATCCGCGAGCCGGCGTAATCGCCCGCGCGCTCGACCAGGATTAGCCCGCGCCGCATGCGGTCGCCGAGATGGCGGCCGGCGGTGCCCTTGATGACCAGCGTCGCGCCGTCGAGCCCGGCCTTGGCCGCGTAGACCGCGCCGCCGGCGTAATCGCCGGCATCGCCCGCGATGGTGATGGTGCCGCCGGTGGCGCCGGTGCCGGCGAACGGGCCGGCCGTGCCGGTGACGGTCAACGTGCCGCCGGCCATGCCCTCGCCGAGGCGCTGGCCGACGTCGCCGACGACGTGGATCGTGCCGGTCGCGAGCGCGCCGCCGACGCGGTCGAGCCGCTCGTGGCCGCCCTCGATGGTCAGGCTGTCGCCGCCGTCGAGCGACACCTGGAAGCAGTCGCCGAGCACCAGGCCGCGCCGGGTGGTGCCGATCGGCAGGCGCTCGGCCTCGGCCGGCGAAAGCGCGGCCAGGGTCGCCGGCGCGATGTTGAGGAAGTCGAGGCGCTCGGGGGGCGCCTGCCGCAGGGAGAGGACGCTCACGCTACGGTCTCCTTCGCGGCGGGTTTCTTGTCGAGCAGGTCGCGCAGGCGGTAGTGGTGCCGCCCGAGGTTGCCGCCGTAATTGCCTGCGGTGACCGCGACGAGGCCGTGCTGCGCGCCGATCTCGGTCGCGGCGTGGAGCGCCGCCCGCATCGAATCGGAGACGCCCTGCGAGGTCAGCGCGTCGATGACGATCTCCAGGACCACGCCGCATTCGGGCGGCAGGGCCGAGCCGGCCCGGCCTTTCAGCGTCGGGCAGTAGGCGTCGTTGGTCGAGGCCATCATGCCCTTGGTGCGGCCGCCGACCTTCGAGCCGGAGCGGACGATGCCGCCGGGGAAGGGCAGGATCGCCCCGGGGATGGCCTTGGCAGCCTCCACGGCGACCTCGGCCACCGTCAGCGTCTCGGCGTGGGTGCGGCCGAGGAACAGCAGGTTGCCGCCGCCGACCGCGCCGTCGACCGCGCGCACGGAATCCTCGCACAGGAACTCGCCGTCCATCACCGGGATGCGCCAGTAGCGCCGCATCCTGCCGGTGTGGTCCGGCAGGCGCTTGGCGATGGCGAAACCATCGCCGAAGTAGCGGATCGCGCCGCCGAGCTTGATCTTGGTCGGCCCCTCGACGCCGGCGAAGCACGCCGTCCCGGGGCAGGTGAGGATGCACTGCCCGACGCGCTTCAGCAGCTGCTCCTTGAGCCCGTTCGGCTCGAAGCCGAACAGCAGGATGCGCACGCCCGGGCGCCCGTCCGGCGTCTCCTCGGGCGACAGCTCGGCGTCGATCCCGGCCTCGGCGCCGCAGCCGATCACCGAGGTGGCGAAGCCGGTCATCGTCGTGGCAGCGATCATCGCCCACTTCGCGGTGTCGTTGGTGACGACGATCGCGGTGCCGGCGACGTCGAACGCCTCCGCGAAGGTGTCCTCGACGCGGATGCCGTTGAGGGTGAGGTCAGACATTCCGGTTCCCGTCCCTGGCGCAAAGCCGCTCGCTCATGCCCGGCATGCCACGTCCTCGAACACCTCGGCCTCGGGGAAGGCCGCGTCCGGCACGGCGAAGCTGTCGAGCCCCTGGCCGAACCGGTCCTGCAGGTAGGCGTCGGTGCGGCGCTCCATCGCCTTGTCGGACTCGACCGTGAGCGACAGCGAGCGGCCGACGTGCCAGTGCACGACCTCGCCGTCCTCGACGATCGCCACGCCGTCCTTGAGCACGAGCTTGGCGCTCGCAAACATCGCGGTGCGGTTCCTGTCCTCGCGGTAGACCGCGATGTCGGCGCGCGCGCCGGCGCGCAGGTGCCCGCGATCGGAAAGGCCGAGGAGCTTGGCCGGCCCCGAGCGGGTCAGCTCGGCGATCTCGGAGAAGGAGTATTCGCGCTCGATCTCGGGCAGCGACGAGCGCTCGCCGACGACCTTGGGCAGCGTCGCGATCTCGCGGTCGCGCTCCTCCTTGTCCATCAGCAGGTGGATGATGCGCGGATAGGCGGTGAACGGGCCGCCGTTCGGGTGGTCGGTGGTCAGGATCGTGCGCTCGGGCTCGTTCGAGAGCAGCATGATCTCGAGGCCGATCGCCCATTGCAGCGAGCTCGTCGGCCCGCGCGGCTTGTACAGGAACGGCACCACGCCGCCGCCCTCGGCATCGCCCGCGTTCAGCACCCACTTCTTCGGGTTGGCGCCCTTGCGGCCGCCGAACTGGCGCAGGATGTCCATCGAGACCGTGACGGTCTGGCCGAACACCACCTGCCCGATGTCGAGGGTCGCGTTCGGGTTCGCGTGCATTGCGTCGACGATGCGGCGCGCCGCCGAGCGGAAGCCGCCTGTGCCCGGATTCGCGGGGTCGGCCGCGCCGTAGGCGTAGAACTGGGCGTGGGCGAAGTGGATGCGCCGGCCCTCGGCCGCATCCAGCGTCTCGATGAAGCTGTCGTCGGCGCCGGGCAGCCCGAGGTTGTTGCAGTGGACGTGCAGCGGGTGCGGCACGCCGATCGCCTCGACCGCGTCGAGGAGCGAGCCCATGATCTTGCGGGTCGAGAGCCCGTAGACCGGGATCTCGTCGTCGAGGCTGAGCTTGAGCACGCCGTCCTTGAAGGCCGAGGCGCCGCCGGCGTTGATGCACTTGACCCCGAGCGCCCGGCTTTGCGCCACGTTGAGCGCCACGAGGTCGCGGACCGCGTCCCGGCTCTCGCCCGCGCGCAGCAGCTGCAGCAGCTGGTCGTCGTTGCCCATCACCGCGAGCGCGCCGCGGTCGAGCAGCGGGATGTCGGCCAATTCGAGCTGCGTCGCGAGCGCGTGGGTCGGCGGCATCGCCGGCTCGACCGCCGTGGTGTAGCCCATCTTGGCGTAGGCCGCGCCGATCCAGGCCGCCGCGCCGCCGGCATGGGCGAAGGGGTGGCCGTTCGGCGCCGTCTCGCTGACGTAGAGGTCGGGCAGCAGCAGCCGCGAGGTGATGACGTTGCCGCCGGCGATGTGCGAGTGCACCTCGACGCCGCCGGCCATCACCACGCAGCCCGTCGCGTCGACGGTGCGGTCGGGGGTGCGCTCGGAGGGGGCGACGACGCGGCCGTCCTCCACCCAGACGTCGCCGACGCCGTCGCGGCCGGCCGTCGGGTCGACCACCCGGCCGCCCTGGATCCGGATCAGCATCAGGAATCCTTCCCAGCGAAATGGTGTTCGATGCGGGCCAGCACGTCGGCGGCCGAAGCGCCGCCCCCCGTGCCGGGTCGGTAGGTGAGGGCACCGCGGCCCTCGTTCCAGAGGACGCCGCCGGCGCTCGCGCCGGGCACGCCGACCGCGATCACGACCTCGGCGGTGCCGGGGGCGGCCTCGAGGCTGCCCGCGCCGACGATCGCGATCGAGGGCAGGCCGCCGAGCCAGTCGGGGCGCGCGGCCGGAAGCGTCGAGAGCCACAGCGCGGCGTCGGCCTCGCCGGTCGAGACCTGCCGCGCGGCGTCGAAGCGCCAGGGATCGTGCTCGGGGACCTTGCGGCCGAAGCCGGTGCGCGGGGCCTGGCCCGTGGTCCAGGCCGCGACCTGCACCACCGAGCGGTCCTGGTCGGGGCCGCCGAGCGAGAGCGCGAAGCAGCGCGTGATCTCGTTCACGTCGCGCACCAGCCCCTGCACCGTCTCGACGCCGAGCTCGCCGAGCTCGGCTGGGTCGTAGAGCACCGCGCCGTACCGGGCGGCGTAGAGCGCGCGGGCGATCTCGTTGAGCGGGGTGGCGTCCTTGAGGTGCCCCTTGGCATGGGCGCGGAGCAGGCCGAGGTCGGAGGCCAGCGCCTGAGCGGATGCGCCGGCGACGGCGAGCACCTGGCGGTCGGCCCCGGCCGCGAGGCCGCGCACCGGCTTGCTGCCGCGCAGGGCCGAGGCAAGGGTGCTGGTGCCGGCCTTGGCGCCGACGACGAGCACCACGTCGGCCCGCCCCTGGACCTCGGCCGGCGTCGACGTCATCGCGCCGACGCGGCTGAGCGCTCCGAGGTCGGCGTAGGTGCCGGCGGCGCCCTGCGTATCGAGGGAGGCGCCGATCGTGCCAGCGAGGCGGTAGGCGGCGCGAATCGCGGCGACGTCGGCGTTCAGTCCGGCGAAGACCGGTGCATGCGCGGCGGCGAGCAGAGCGGCGGCGGCCGCGATGGCGCCCTCCGCATCGGTCGCGTCACCCTTCACCCAGGCTGTCATGCGTCCTCACCCGAACCGTTTCTTGAGGCGTCGCAGATCGTCGCCGTAAGACCGGGGAGGACGGCCGAAGGACCGTCGCAGCCGGAATGGCCTGCCCGGACGGGATGCGATCCCGACCCGGCGGCACTCGGAATGCCTGCGCTGGAGGGCACGTTTGCATCGCTCAGACGCCGCAGGCAACCCTGTCGCCGCGATTTGCGGCCGCTTCGCCCCGACAGGCGGTTGCCCGGCGGGGCGCCTCCATGGGAGAAGCCGGCTCCCGCGGGGACCGATTTCCCGAGAGGTCCGCCGCGACGGCAGGATGAAGCGGCGTGGCGAAGGCGGAGGGGATCGACGTGTCTGAACCCGCACGCGGCCGCTCCGAGGCCGCCTCGCGCTCCGTCCACGTCCACGCGCCGGCGCGCCTGCATTTCGGGTTCCTCGACCTGCATGGCGGCCTCGGCCGCCGCTTCGGCAGCATCGGCCTGGCGATCGACGCTCCCGGCGTCCGACTCACCGCGAGCGCCGCCAACGGGCTGTCCGTCTCGGGACCGGAGGAGGGCCGCGTCCGCGGCTACGTCCACGCGGCGGCGAGCCATCTCGGCGTCGCCGAATCGGTCGCGATCCGGGTCGAGGAGGCGATTCCGGCCCATGCCGGGTTCGGCTCGGGCACGCAGCTCGCGCTCAGCGTGGCCGCGGCCCTGGCCCGCCTCTCCGGCAAGCCGTTCTCGGCCGAGGATTTCTCGAACGCGCTCGATCGCGGCAACCGGTCCGGCGTCGGGCTGTCGGCCTTCACCGAGGGCGGGTTGATCGTCGACGGCGGACGCGACGCCACCGGAGCTCCGCCGCCGGTGATCGCCCGCCTGGCCTACCCCGACCCGTGGCGCGTCGTGCTGATCCTCGACCGCGACGCCACCGGCATCCATGGCTCGCGCGAGCAGCGCGCCTTCGCCGAGCTGCCGCGCTTTCCCGAGCGACAGGCCGCCGAGATCTGCCGGATCGTGCTGATGCAGGTGATGCCGGCGGCGGTGCTCGCCGAGCCGCAGGGTTTCGGCGCCGGCATCACCCAGATCCAGCGCCTGATCGGCGACCACTTCGCGCCGCACCAGGGTGGGCGCTACGCCAGCCCCGCCGTCGCGGAGGCGCTGCGGACGATCGCCGACCAGGGCGTCGCCGGCTACGGCCAGAGCTCCTGGGGGCCGACCGGCTTCGCGCTGATGCCGTCGGAGGCCGACGCCCGCGCGCTCGTCGCCGGGCTGGACCGGCCGGGCCCGCTGCGCTTCCTCATCGCGCGGGGCCGGAACACGGGCGCCGAGATCACGACCGCCTGAACCGGCACGCTTGACCGCGGGCGTCGATTGCGACTCACAACGACACCGACCGACGAACCTCGCACCAGACAGGGAATCCCCATGGCCCGCTCGATCCTGCACATGCTGACGCCGCTCAAGCACATGAGCCCGTTCGACGTGAACATGGCCGTCGATGCCGGGTTCGAGACCATCGTCACCTACACCGACGTGACGCTGCCGGACGTGGTCTCGCTCACGCAGGATTCGATCTTCTCGCGCGCCCCCGGAGACGGCGTCCGCACCGGCATCTTCATCGGCGGCAAGAACGCCGAGGACGCCCTCGACATGGTCGACCGGGCCAGAAAGGCCTTCGTGCCGCCCTTCGCCAACCACCTGTTCGCCGACCCGGCCGGCTCCTTCACCACCGGCGCGGCGATGGTGGCGCAGGTCTCGCGGGCCTTGCGCCAGAAATTCGGCACCGGCCTGAAGGACAAGCGCATCGTCATCTTCGGGGGCGCCGGCGTCGTCGCCTACGTCGCCGCGGTGATCGGCGCGCTCGAAGGCGCCAGGACGGTGCTGGTCGGCCATGACGGCGAGGAGCGGGTCTCGAAGATCGCCTTCACGATGAAGTGGCGCTTCGGGATCGAGGTCGGCGCCATCGACGGCACCACGCCGGACGACCGCCGCAAGGCGATCGCGGATGCCGACGTGATCCTTTCGGCCGGCCCCGCCGGCATTCCGATCCTCTCGGCCGAGGACCTGCGCGCGGCCCCGAACCTGCTCGTCGCCTCGGACGTCAACGCGGTGCCGCCGGCGGGCATCGCCGGGATCGACGTCAACGCGGTGGACGTGGCCCTTCCGGTCGGCAAGGGCGTCGGCATCGGCGCGCTCGCCGTCGGCAACGTGAAGTACCAGACGCAGAAGCAGCTGTTCGGGCGGATGCTCGCGGCCGAGGCGCCGCTCTGCCTCGATTTCCGCGACGCCTACGCCCTCGCCGTCGAGATTGCCGGCTGAGACCGGCAAGGCCGGCGGGGCGATCATGGCCGGCGCGGCGATCCTGATCGCGGCCCAGTCGGGGCGGGCCCTGGCCGAGGCCGCCCGCCGCGCCGGGTTGCGCCCGTTCGTCGCCGACCTGTTCGCCGATTCGGACACCCTGGAACTCGCCGCGGCGCATCGCCCGCTCGAGGGCCGGTTCGGCACGGGACGGCTCGCGGAGACGGTGCTCGCCCATCTCGACGCGCTGTCGGCGATGGCCGGCGGTGCTCCGCTCGGCGTGGTGCTCGGCAGCGGCTTCGAGGCCGCACCCGCGCTGATCGCTGCGATCGCGCGGCGCCATCGCCTGGTCGGCGCGCGGGCCGAGACCGTGTCCGCGCTGAAGGACCCGCTGCGCTTCGCGGCCCTGTGCGCGACGCTCGCCATCCCGCATCCGGCGGTGACGCGGGCGCGGCTCGACGACCCGAAGGCCTGGCTGCTCAAGCGGGCCGGGGGCTCGGGCGGGAGCCATATCCGCGCGGCGACAAGCGGGCCGGCGCCGGCGGGCGCCTATTTCCAGGCCCGGGTCCCGGGCCGCGCCTTCGCGCTCAACATCCTGGCCGACGCGTCGGGCGCGCGCATCCTGGCGCTGACCGAGCAGTGGAGCGTGCCGTCTACCCTACGCCCGTTCCGCTATGCCGGCGCGCTGGCGCCGGGGCGGCGGGAGGCCTCCGCGCTGCCGGAGGCCATCGTCGCCGCCGTCGCGGAGGCGGCCGACGAGCTGGTCCGCGCGACCGGGCTGCGCGGGCTCGCGAGCGTCGACTTTCTGTCCGACGGCGAGGCATGGTGGCTGACCGAGATCAACCCGCGCCCGGGCGCCACCCTCGACGTGCTCGACCGGCGCGGCGTGCCGCTGCTGCACGCGCATGTCGAGGCCTGCCTCGACCACGCGCCCGAGATCGGGCCGGCGCCGGAGGATGCGGCGGCCTCGCAGATCTGTTACGCGGCGCGGGATCACGCCGTCGTCCCGGCGGTCGCCTGGCCGGACCACGTGCGGGACCGGCCCCGCGCCGGTACACGGGTGATGCGGGACGCCCCGCTCTGCACGGTCCTGGCGGGGGGGCCGGACGGGCCGGCGGCACGACAAGAATTGGGGACCCGGATCGCCAGCTTGCGCGACCGGCTGTCCGAGGAGGAAACGCATGAGCACCAACCAGCCGAGCCTGAACGCCATCGCGACGCCCCTGGTGGAGCGCTTCGTCGCTGACGCCGACGTTCTGCGCCTGTCCGTGACCCAGGCGCCGGGCGGCGCGCGCATGGTCGATGCCGGCGCCTCGGCGCGCGGCTCGATCGAGGCCGGCCGCCGGATCGCCGAGATCTGCCTCGGCGGCCTCGGTACCGTCTCGATCAGCCCGTCGGGCCCGATCCCGTCCTGGCCGTACTCGGTGGTCGTCCACGCCGCCGACCCGGTGCTGGCCTGCCTCGGCAGCCAGTATGCCGGCTGGTCGCTCGCCGACGAGGACGGCGATTCCGGCTTCTTCGCCCTCGGCTCCGGCCCGGGCCGCGCCGTCGCCGTGGTCGAGGACCTCTACAAGGAGCTCGGCTACCGCGATTCGGCCACGAAGACCGCCCTGGTGCTCGAGGCCGCCGGCGGGCCGCCGGCCAGCGTCGTCGCCAAGGTCGCCGAGGCCTGCTCCCTGCGCCCGGAGGACCTGACCTTCATCTTCGCGCCGACCCAGAGCCTCGCCGGCGCGACACAGGTCGTTGCCCGCGTGCTCGAGGTCGCCCTCCACAAGGCGCACACGGTCGGCTTCGACCTGCACCGGATCGTCGACGGCATCGGCTCGGCGCCGCTGTCGCCGCAGCACCCGGACTTCATCAAGGCGATGGGCCGCACCAACGATGCGATCATCTACGGCGGCCGGGTCCAGCTCTTCGTCGACGCCGACGACGCGGAGGCCAAGCAGCTCGCCGAGCAGCTGCCCTCGACCACGTCGAGCGACCACGGCGCGCCCTTCGCCGAGATCTTCTCGCGGGTGAACGGCGACTTCTACAAGATCGACGGCGCGCTGTTCTCGCCGGCCGAGGCGATCGTCACCTCCATCCGCACCGGCGCGACCTTCCGCGGCGGCAAGCTGATGCCGGAGCTGGTCGAGGCGTCGTTCTCGTAGCGTCGGGCATTTCCCTCCCCCCTCTGCGGGGGAGGGTGGGCCTCGCGTCAGCGAGGGTCGGGAGAGGGGAGCCACGCTCACGGACGTCGCGCTGCCCCTCTCCCGACCCGCTTCGCGGGCCACCCTCCCCTGCAGAGGGGGGAGGGACGAGCGCCACCTGGGGGTCTGGAAAAGCATGCGCATCGCGCTCGCGGCCGACAACGGCAATTGGCACAAGGCCCGGCTCCTGGCGGCGCTTCGCGCGCAGGGCGTCGAGCCGGTGCTGTTCTCGCTCGCCGACGTGGCGATCGTCACCGGCGGCGGCGAGCCCCTGCAGGTGCCGGGCTTCGCCGGGACGCTGCCCGACGGCGTGCTGCTGCGGACCATCGCCGGCGGCACCTTCGAGGCCACGACGATGCGTCTGGGCGTGCTGCATGCGCTGGTGGCCTCGGACGTCACCGTCTGGAACGGCCCGGTCGCGATCGAACGCTCGGTCGACAAGGCGGCGACCAGCCTGATGATCGCCCGCGCCGGCCTGCCGACGCCCGACACCTTCGTCTGCTCGAAGCGCACGGCCGCCGCCGAGATCGTCGCGCGCGAGGCCGGCCCCGGGCGGCCCCTGGTGCTGAAGCCGCTGTTCGGCTCGCAGGGCGAGGGGCTGCAGCTGATCGAGCGGCCGGACGACCTGCCGCCGGAGGATGCGGTCTCGCGGGTCTACTACCTCCAGCGCTACGTGCCCCGCAGCGACGGGCTGTGGCGCGACTACCGCGTCTTCGTCTGCGAGGGCAGGGCCATCGCCGGGATGATCCGCGAGGGCGACGGCTGGATCACCAACGTCCACCTCGGCGGCCGCCCGCTGCCCTGGGCGATGCCGGCGCGGGCGGCCGAGCTCGCCGAGGCCGCCGCCGCCGCGGTCGGCGTCGACTACACCGGCATCGACCTCGTCGAGGACGGGGAGGGCGGCTTCCTCGTGCTCGAGGTCAACTCGATGCCGGCATGGTCGGGGCTGCAAAAGGTCTCGGAGGTCGACATCGCCGGGGCGGTGGTGCGCGGCTTCCTCGCCGCCGTCCGGTCCGCGCGCCGGCCGCGGCTCGTGGTCGCCTGATGCGCCTCGCGCCGGAGGCGATCGCGGCCTCGTACCAGGCGGCGTGCCTGGCCGAGCTCGACGCCCTGAAACCCGGCAACGTCCACGCCTACGCCGCCGGCCATCGCATGGCGGTGGCCGATTTCACGACGAGCGCCGCAGTGTCGGCGCCCGCCCTGGCACGCGGCGGAGCCGGGCTCGGCGCACGGGTCCGCGACGCGGTCGCGGCGACGATGGCGGCGGTGGGACAGAACACCAACCTCGGCATCCTGCTGCTCTGCGCGCCCCTGGCGCTGGCCGCCGAGCGGGGAACCACCGTGGCCGAGGTGCTGGCCGGCCTCGAACCGGCGGATGCGCAAGGCGTCTTCGACGCGATCCGCCTCGCCAACCCGGGCGGGCTCGGCCGGGCCGGACGGCACGACGTGGCCGCGCCGGCCCCGGATTCCCTGGTGGCGGCAATGCAGGAGGCTGCCCCGCGCGACCGCATCGCCCGCGCTTACACCGACGGCTTCGCCGACCTCGTCCGGGTCGGGCTCCCGGCTCTGGCAGCCGCGCGCGAAAAGGATCTCGAACCGGCCTGGTGCACCACCGCCGTGCATCTCGCCTACCTGCAGGCGTTTCCCGACAGCCACGTGGCGCGCAAGCACGGCGCCGACCGGGCGGAGGCCGTGCGGTCCGGGGCCGTGGAGGCGCTTACAGGCCTCGACCTGCGCGCCCGGCCTGTGGAGCGCCTGCTGGCGCTCGACGCGGCCTGGAAGGCCGCCGGTATCAATCCCGGCACCAGCGCCGATTTCACCGTCGCCACGCTGTTCTGCGATGCTCTCGCATCCGTGGGCGCCCGTGTCGCGGACCCTGCGGGCGTCCCCTGAAAAAGTTCCCGCCGTCAAGCGCCGGGCCGCACTTTTAATATCGATTTCAGCGCGTTGCCATGGGTTGTGACGGGCCGGACCGCGCTGTACGGTCCGCGCCGCTATCCGGGCTAACCGGCCCGGCTTTTCCAAGGCCGGGCGTCGCGAACAAGGATGGCTTCCGGCCGCGCCCGACTCGACGGGCCGCGGTCCTTGAGTTTGGAATCCAGGGAGAAAACCCGAATGGCAAAGATCACCAAGGTCCAGGTCGGCGAAGCCCTCGTCGGCGACGGCAACGAGGTCGCCCACATCGACCTGATCATCGGACCGCGCGGTTCGCCGGCCGAGACCGCCTTCTGCAACGGCCTCGTGAACAACAAGCACGGCTTCACCAGCCTGCTCGCGGTCATCGCGCCGAACCTGCCGTGCAAGCCCAACACCCTGATGTTCAACAAGGTGACCATCAACGACGCCCGTCAGGCCGTCCAGATGTTCGGCCCCGCCCAGCATGGCGTCGCCATGGCCGTGCAGGACGCCGTCGCCGAGGGCATCATCCCCGCCGATGAGGCCGACGACCTGTTCATCCTGGTCGGCGTGTTCATCCACTGGGAAGCGGCCGACGACGCCAAGATCCAGAAGTACAACTACGAGGCCACCAAGCTGTCGATCCAGCGCGCCGTCTCCGGCGAGCCGAAGGCCGCCGCGGTCACCGAACAGCGCAAGTCCGCGACCCACCCCTTCGCCGCGAACGCTTAGATCGGGGACAGTCCTGGGCAGAGCGCGCCTCCGCCCGCACCGCGGGGCCTGCTCCAGCGACTGGCCTCTATCTTCCTCGGACGATAGAAACACGAAGGCGGGACGGCGAAAGCCGCCCCGCCTTCTTTCGTTCGTCGCGTTCCCTTGCGATCCGCCTGCCCCGGGCGAGCCAGATCCGGGCACGCCGACCCGACCACCCCGACGCGAGGCCCGGCATGAGCGAGACGAGCAACACCTTCAAGAAAGCGCCCAAGCGCAAGAAGGAGAAGGCCCGCACGGTTTCCGTCTCCCCGGAGATGCGGCAGGCCTACGCCGACCTGATCACCGAGAAGGCGACCAAGCAGGAAAGCTACGGGCGCCACCTGCCGGGGACCGAGACGAAGCGGTAGCGCGGACGGCACGCTGCACGACCGGCTCGAACCCTCGTCGGGTCGCCCGTCGCGGACGTGCGGTGCGTCCCCTCTCCTGACCCCCTCACGGGGGCCACCCTCCCCCGCAGAGGGGGGAGGGTGGGCACGGGCGCCTCGACGCGATGCGTGACGATGGCCCGAACGGGAGCGTGCCACGACGCGCCGCGCGCGAATCCCTCGGCCAAAGAAAAACCCGCGCCCCCTGAGGGACGCGGGTCTTAAAGCTTCGAAGAGTTCGCGTCAGCCGCGCGGAAAACCCGCCGCCTCGATCACGTCCTCGACCGTCCGCAGGCCGGCGCGCGGAGAGTTGACGAGGCAGGCCATGTTGCCGGGCGGGTGCTGGTTCTTCCACATCTTGGTATGCGCCTGCGGGATCTTCTCCCAGGGGAACACCTCGCTCATGCACGGGTCGACCCGGCGGTCGATCACGAACTGGTTGGCGGCCGAGGCCTGCTTGAGGTGGGCGAAGTGCGAGCCCTGGATGCGCTTCTGGCGCATCCAGACGTAGCGGGCGTCGAAGGTGATGTTGAAGCCGGTGGTGCCGGCGCAGAACACCACCATGCCGCCGCGCTTCACCACCAGCGCCGAGACCGGGAAGGTCGCCTCACCCGGGTGCTCGAACACGATGTCGACGTCGTTGCCCTTGCCGGTGATGTCCCAGATCGCCTTGCCGAATTTACGGGCTTCCTTGGTCCAGGCGTTGAACTCCGGCGAGTTCACCTTGGGCAGCTGGCCCCAGCAGTCGAAGTCCTTGCGGTTGATGACGCCCTTGGCGCCGAGGCTCATGACGTAGTCGCGCTTCGACTCGTCCGAGATCACGGCGATGGCGTTGGCGCCGGACGCGGCGCAGAGCTGGACGCCGAACACGCCGAGGCCGCCCGAGGCGCCCCAGATCAGCACGTTCTGGCCGGGGCGGACGGTGTGCGGCGCGTGGCCGAACAGCATGCGGTAGGCGGTGGCGAGCGTCAGCGTGTAGCAGGCGGCCTCCTCCCAGGTGAGGTGCTGCGGCCGCTTCATCAGCTGGCGCGACTGCACCCGGCAATACTGGGCGAACGAGCCGTCGGGAGTCTCGTAGCCCCAGATCCGCTGCGAGGACGAGAACATCGGGTCGCCGCCGTTGCACTCCTCGTCGTCGCCGTCGTCCTGGTTGCAGTGGACGATGACCTCGTCGCCGACCTTCCAGCGCTTCACCTTGGCGCCGACCGCCCAGACGATGCCGGACGCGTCGGAGCCGGCGATGTGGTACGCGGCCTTGTGCACGTCGAAGGGCGAGATCGGTTCGCCGAGGCCGGCCCAGACGCCGTTGTAGTTCACGCCGGCGGCCATGACGTAGACCAGGACCTCGTCGTCGCCGATGTCCCAGACCGGCAGCACCTCGAGCTGATGCGAATCCTCCGGCGGCCCGTGGCGCTCGCGGCGGATCGCCCAGGCATACATCTTGGCGGGCACGTGACCGAGCGGCGGGATCTCGCCCATCTCGTAGAGGTCCTTGACCTCGCCCGTCCCGGCGCTGGCCGGTTGCAGTGCCGCGCTGGCAGCCATCGTCTCTCTCCTGAATCCGTTTCGTGCCCGCTCGCGGTTCTGACGACGCCGCGGTTCCGGCCTAGCGCTATAACGGCGAAGGATGAGGCGTCCAAGGGTCTGCAAGTCGTCCGAAAGGCCAGGAGTACGGTGTCCGACAAGAAAAAAGGCGCCGGCTCATGCCGACGCCTTCTGGATACAAAATTAACTTGGCGGCCACCCAAAAACTATTCGGCGGCGGCCTTGCTCGTCTCGATGCCGAGACCTTCCGCGACCCCGCGGCCGAAGTCGGGATGCACCCTGTACCAGTGCCCGATCATCCGATCCTGGATGTGGCGCGGCGAGTCGCCCATCGAGGTGACGATGTTCTCCACGAGCCGCTTGCGCTCGCCGTCGTCGAATACCTTCGTCCACAGGTCCCGCGGCTGGCCGTAGAGGTCGGCGTCGTCGCCCGGCCAGCCGTAGCGGCCGGCATCCCCGGTGATCCGCAGCGGCGGCTCGGCCACCGACGGATCCTCGACCGGCCCGCCGAAGGAGTTCGGCTGGTAGTCGACCTGCGCGCCGTGATTGCCGTCCGTGCGCATCGCGCCGTCGCGATGGTAGGTCTGGACGGCGGCCTTCTTCGCCTGGTTCACCGGGATCTGCTGGTAGTTGATCCCAAGGCGGTAGCGGTGCGCGTCGCCGTAGGAGAGCAGGCGGTTCTGCAGCATCTTGTCCGGCGAGAAGCCGATGCCGGGCACGACGTTCGAGGGCTCGAAGGCCGACTGCTCGATCTCGGCGAAGTAGTTCTCCGGGTTCCGGTTGAGCTCCATCTCGCCGATCTCGATCAACGGATAGTCGCCGTGCGGCCAGACCTTGGTGAGGTCGAACGGGTTGATGTGGTAGGTGTCGGCGTCGAGCTCGGGCATCAGCTGCACCGAGACCTTCCACTTCGGGAAGTCGCCCTTCTCGATCGCGGTCGAGAGATCGGCGGCCGAGTAGTCCGGATCCTCGCCGGCGATCTTGTCGGCTTCCGCCGCAGAGAAGTTCTGGATGCCCTGCTGGGTGTGGAAGTGGAACTTCACCCAGTGCCGCTCGCCAGCCTCGTTCCAGAGCGAGAAGGTGTGCGAGCCGTAGCCGTTCATGAAGCGGGCCGACTTCGGCGTGCCGCGGTCCGAGTACAGGATCATGACCTGGTGGATCGCCTCGGGGGAGAGGCCCCAGAAGTCCCAGCGGCGCCAATGGGGTTTCAGGTGGGTGCGCGGATCGCGCTTCTGGGTGCGGATGAAGTCGGAGAACTTGATCGCGTCGCGGACGAAGAAGATCGGCGTGTTGTTGCCGACGAGGTCCCAGTTGCCTTCCGAGGTGTAGAACTTCAGCGCGAAGCCGCGCGGATCGCGGGCGGTGTCGGCCGAGCCGGATTCACCGCCGACCGTCGAAAAGCGCGCCACCATCGGCACGTCCTGCCCGACCTCGGTCAGCACCTTGGCACGGGTGTACTGCGACAGGCTCCGGGTCAGCCGGAAGGTGCCGTAGGCGCCGTAGCCCTTGGCGTGGACGACCCGCTCCGGGATCCGCTCCCGGTTGAAATGCGCCATCTTCTCGATGAGATGGTAATCCTGCATCAGCACCGGGCCGCGGGTGCCGGCGGTGAGCGAGTTCTGGTTGTCGGAAATCGGGTTTCCGAACGCCGTCGTCAGACGGGGCGAGGTGTCTGCCATCGTGCAGGGCTCCTTGGCTTGGTGGTCCGCGTGGTCGGGCGCGCACGCCGCGCGTCCAGGTCCGAATGCGGCCAGCCAACGCGCGTCGAGCGGTTTGGAACCGTTCGAAACCGCGGCGGTGCCACCCATCCCCGTCAAATTTCCTTGATGTCGACCCTGAGATTTTTGCGGGCGCCTCGCCGCCCGGTGACGGGCGCCGGCCCTTCGCATGAGATGACGGCCCGCGACGGCTTCGCTACGGTGCGCCGCAAGGGGCGGGGCGAGGGAGCCGCGCGACGAACGGATCAGCGGAGACGGGTGACATGAGCGCGAGCGCGAGCGTCGACGGGGTGAAGCGCGACAAGCCTTGGATCATCCGCACCTATGCGGGCCATTCGAACGCCAAGGAATCGAACGCGCTGTACCGGGGCAACCTCGCCAAGGGGCAGACCGGCCTGTCGGTCGCCTTCGACCTGCCGACCCAGACCGGCTACGACCCCGACCACGAGCTGGCGCGCGGCGAGGTCGGCAAGGTCGGCGTCTCGATCGCCCATCTCGGCGACATGCGGACGTTGTTCGACGACATCCCGCTCGTCCAGATGAACACCTCGATGACGATCAACGCCACGGCGCCGTGGCTGCTGTCGCTCTACCTCGCGGTCGCGGAGGAGCAGGGCGCGCCGTTCTCGGGGCTGCAGGGCACCACCCAGAACGACATCATCAAGGAGTACCTGTCGCGCGGCACCTACGTGTTCCCGCCGGCGCCGAGCCTTCGGCTGACCAAGGACGTGATCCTGTTCACGACCAAGGAGGTGCCGAAGTGGAATCCGATGAACGTCTGCTCCTACCACCTGCAGGAGGCCGGGGCGACGCCGGTGCAGGAGCTGTCCTACGCGCTCGCCATCGCGATCGCGGTGCTCGACACCGTGCGGGACGACCCGAACTTCGATGCCGAGAGCTTCCCGGAGGTGTTCGGGCGGATCTCGTTCTTCGTGAACGCAGGCCTGCGGTTCGTCACCGAGATCTGCAAGATGCGCGCGTTCTCCGAGCTGTGGGACGAGATCGCCCAGGAGCGCTACGGCATCGACGACCCGAAGAAGCGGATCTTCCGCTACGGCGTGCAGGTGAACTCGCTCGGCCTCACCGAGCAACAGCCTGAGAACAACGTCCACCGCATCCTGATCGAGATGCTGGCGGTGACGCTGTCGAAGCGGGCGCGCGCCCGCGCGGTGCAGCTGCCGGCCTGGAACGAGGCGCTCGGCCTGCCGCGCCCCTGGGACCAGCAGTGGTCGATGCGGATGCAGCAGATCCTCGCCTTCGAGACCGACCTCCTCGAGTACGACGACATCTTCGACGGCTCGAAGGTGATCGACGCCAAGGTCGAGGCGCTCAAGGTCGAGACACGGGCCGAGCTGGAGCGCATCGGCGGGATCGGCGGCGCGGTCGCCGCGGTCGAGACCGGCGCACTCAAGCGGTCGCTCGTCGAATCCAATGCCCGCCGCATCTCGGCGATCGAGGCCGGCGACCAGATCGTCGTCGGCGTCAACAAGTGGCAGCAGGGCGAGCCCTCGCCGCTCACCGCGGGCGAGGGCGCGATCTTCACCGTGTCCGAGACGGTCGAGATGGAGGCCGAGGCCCGCATCCGGGACTGGCGCGCGAAGCGCGACGACAACGCCGTCGGCAAGGCGCTCGAGGAGCTCGAGGCGGCGGCGCGCTCGGGCGCCAACATCATGCCGGTCTCGATCGCCGCCGCGAAGGCCGGCGTCACGACCGGCGAGTGGGGGACGCGCCTGCGCGAGGTGTTCGGCGAGTACCGCGCGCCGACCGGCGTCACCCTGCAGACCGTCTCGTCCGGCGCCGCCGAGGAGGCCAAGCTGCTGATCGCCGATCTCGGCGAACGCCTTGGCGAGCAGCCGCGCCTCGTCGTCGGCAAGCCCGGCCTCGACGGCCACTCGAACGGCGCCGAGCAGATCGCCCTGCGCGCCCGCGACGTCGGATTCGACGTGACCTACGACGGCATCCGCCAGACCCCGGCCGAGATCGTCGCGAAGGCGAAGGAGACCGGCGCCCACGTGGTCGGCCTCTCGATCCTCTCCGGCAGCCACGTCCCGCTGGTGCGCGACGTGAAGGCGAAGATGCGCGAGGCCGGCCTCGACCACATCCCGCTCGTGGTTGGCGGCATCATCTCGCCCGACGACGAGCTGGTCCTGAAGAACATGGGCGTCTCGGCGGTCTATACGCCGAAGGACTACGTGATCGACACGATCATGATCGGCATCGCCAAGGTGGTCGAGCGCGCGATCGACAAGACCAACCGCACCGACGGCGCCGCGAAGGGCAAGGACGCGGCGGCGCAGGTCTATTAAGGCGCGAGGCCGCCGGGTGCAGCGACACGCGCGCACCCGGCGGCTTCACCCGGGCGGCCCGGGAGCGTAGAGCGGCACCATGCTCGCCCCCCTCATCGCGGTTCCCCTCGCCGCGGCCCTCAGCGCCGGCCTGATCGTCCGGCTCCGGCCGCTGCTGGTCCGCTACGCGCTGGCCCGCCCCAACGCGCGCTCGAGCCACACCGAGCCGACGCCGCAGGGCGGGGGGATCGCCGTCGTCGCGGCGACCCTCGCGGTGACGGGGCTGCTGCTCGCCGCGCCGGATGCGGGCCGCGACGTGCTGGTGCTCGGGCTCGGCGCCGTGGTGCTCGCCCTGGTCGGCGCCGTCGACGACATCCGCCCGCTGCCGGCGTCGCTTCGCCTCGTGCTGCACGCCCTCGTCGTCGCCGCCCTGGTGGCGAGCGTCGACGGACGGCTGGTGCCGACCCTGCCGCTCGCGGTGGAACGGGTGCTCGCGGTGCTCGCCGGGATCTGGTTCGTGAACCTCGTCAACTTCATGGACGGGCTCGACTGGATGACGGTCGCCGAGACGGTGCCCGTTACCGGTGCGCTGATCCTGCTCGGCGGGTCCGGCGCCTTGCCGCCGGCCGCGATCCTCGTCGCCGCGGCCCTGCTCGGGGCGATGCTCGGCTTCGCGCCGTTCAACCGGCCGGTGGCGAAGCTCTTCCTCGGCGATGTCGGCTCGCTGCCGCTCGGGCTGATCCTGGCCTGGCTGCTGTACCGGCTCGCCCTCGCGGGCGGCCTCGCCGCGGCGATCCTGCTGCCGCTCTACTACCTCGCCGACGCCACCCTCACGCTGATCCGGCGTGCCGCCCGGCGCGAGCCGGTGTGGCAGGCGCATCGCAGCCACTTCTACCAGCGGGCCACCACGAACGGCATCGCGGTGACCGGCGTCGTCGGACGCGTGCTCGCGCTCAACGCGTGCCTGGCCGCGCTCGCCGGAGCGACCTTGTTTTGGCCCTCGCCGGCCATCACCCTCGGTGCCCTGGCGGTCGGATGCGGTCTCGTCGGATCGGTGCTGGTTCGATTCGCGCGGGCGCCGGCCAAGCACGGAGTGACGACGTCTTGAGCCAACTGATCGCGCTCACCGGGGCGACCGGCTTCATCGGCCGGCACGTCCTGAGAGATCTGACGGCGCGCGGCTACCGCGTCCGCCTGCTGCTGCGGCGGCCGGTGGACGCGATGCCGGAGGGTGCCTCGAGCGCCATCGTCGGCGACCTGACCCGGCCGATGAACATGGCGGCGGCGCTCGCCGGCGTCGATGCGGTGGTGCATTCGGCCGGCCTCGCGCACGCAATGTCGGGCGCACCGGAGGACGATTACCGCACGCTCAACACCGAGGCGACGCGGCGCCTGGCCGAAGCCGCCGCGCGGGCGCGGGTGCGCCGCTTCGTGTTCCTGTCTTCGATCCGTGCGCAGACCGGCCCGACCGCCGCCGGGACCGTGACGGAGGCCGACGATCCGGCTCCCACCGACGCCTACGGCCGCTCCAAGCTCGAGGCCGAGCGGGCGCTCGACGCGATCGGCATCGATTGGGTCGCCCTGCGGCCCGTCCTGGTCTACGGCGCGGGCGTGAAGGGCAACATGGCCGCGCTGGTGCGGCTCGCCCGCTCGCCGTATCCGCTTCCGCTCGGATCGCTGGCCGGTTGCCGGTCGCTGGTCTCGGTCGAGAGCGTGTCGGCGGCGATCGATACGGTGCTGCGGACCGACGCCGCGCTGAACCGGCCGCTGGTCGTCGCCGACCCCGACGCGCCGACGCTCCCGGAGATGCTGACGGCCCTGCGCGCCGGGCTCGGCCGACGGCCCGGCTTGGTTCCGATACCCTCGGCGGCGATCGGGCTGGCCTGCCGCCTGACTGGGCGAGAGGCGACCTTCTCGCGGTTGGCCGAGAATCTGGTCGCGCGCAGCGACGGTTTGGCGGCCCTCGGCTGGGCGCCGGCCGGCACGACGCGGGACGGCCTCGCTCGGCTCGCGCGCCTGTGGGCCTGATCGGCGGATTAGTCGTCCCGACAGAACGACGGCGCGGTGCCGTCGTCGATCATCCGGCAGCCCCGGGCGATCTCGGATTCGATCAGGGCGCAGGCATTGTCCGCGTTGCAGGGCGGATGGGTCGCCGGGGAGACCGAGATGCAGCGCTCGACCAGCCGCTCGGCCTGACGCGCCCCGACGGCGGCGCGGCAACTTTCGGCGCTTGCGGATAAGGCCCCGGGCAGGACGATCGCGAACGCCGCGGCGGCGACGATGGAGCCTCGGCGAAGCGATGCGGCGGCGCGGGACAGCATCATCGAAGGCAGGCCTCGGCCGAAAGAAAGCCCCGGCCGCGAGGCCGGGGCTCGATCCTACGACACCGAGGCGATGGCGTCAGCGGCGAACGTCGATCACGTCGCCCGAGCGGCTGTCCACCACCACCGTGATGTCGTCGCCGCGACGATCCGATCCACGAACGATGATGCGCGGCCCGCGCCGGTCGACGTTGTCGACGTCGGCAAGGCCCTCGCGACGGGCGATCCGGATCGCCTCGCCGCGGCTCAAGTCGATGTCGTCGCGGGGCCCGCGGTCGCGATAGCCGGGATCGACGCGAACGCCGCCCGGTCCGATCTGGATGCCCTGCGCCGAGGCCGGCGCAGCGACGCCAAGCCCGGCCACGCCGAGACCGGCGACCATCGTGAGGCCTGCGAGAAACGTCTTCGTCCGCATGAATTCGTCCTTCCTTCGGCACACTCCCTGTACGGAAACTGCGCTCGGTTCGGTCGTCGCCTCAATCGGCGGGGCGTCGAATGGTTCCCGACCGGGAAAGCTCGCGAATCAACAGAGGCCGGCGTCGGCGGTTCCGAGGGCCGGCGCATCCGGGCTCGCCGGCGCCACCGCGACCGGCTTGTCGAAGCGCTCGCGGAAATGCGGGATCGCCGCCTCGAACACCGCCTCCGCGGCGGCCCGGTCGCCGGCCTCCACCGCCTCGCGCAAGGCCACCGTCCAGGCATCGAGCCGGGCGCGGTCGGCGAAGACCGGCTTGGCCGCCATCACGCCGTCGATCCCGTCGAGGCTGACGCGGGGCTCCTCGCGCGCGAACAGGATCTCGTTCAGGCGCTCGCCCGGCCGTGCGCCGGAGAACACCAGCTCGATCTCCGCGCCGGGCTCGAAGCCGGCGAGCCGGATCATGCGCTCGGCCAATTCGGCGATCTTCACCGGCTGGCCCATCTTGAGGACGTAGACCGCGGCGCGCTGGTCGGCCGCGCCCGGCGCGAGGCTGCGCGCCTCGCGGTCGGCATGCGAGGCCGCGGTGAGGACGAGGTCGGCCGCCTCGCGCACGGTCATGAAGTAGCGGACCATGTCGGGGTGCGTCACGGTGACGGGGCCGCCGCGGGCGATCTGCGCCTTGAACACCGGCACCACCGAGCCGACCGAGCCGAGCACGTTGCCGAAGCGCACGGCGATCAGCCGTGTCGGGTGGCCGGGGATCGCGGCCTGCTCGGCGTCGCGCGCCTGCGCCACCATCTCGGCGAAGCGCTTGGTGACGCCGAGCTGCGACACCGGCTCGATCGCCTTGTCGGTCGAGATCATCACCAGCGCGCGGGCGCCGGCCGCCACCGACGCGTCGGCGACGTTGATCGAGCCGAACACGTTGGTCTTGATGCCCTCGCTCCAGTCGCGCTCGAGATAGGGCACCTGCTTCAGCGCGGCGGCATGGAACACGTAGTCGGGCCGGAATTCGGCGAAGACCGCGTGTAGGCGCTCGCGATCGCGGATGTCGGCGAGCGTCCCGCCGACCTCGGCCTGCGCGTTGAGCAGCGCAGGCTGGCTCAGGATGCCGTGCAAGGCCGGCTCGGAGCTTTCCACCACCATCAGCGCCGAGGCGCCGAAGGCGAGCGCCCGGGCGCAGATCTCGGAGCCGATCGAGCCGCCGCCGCCGGTCACGAGCACGCGCTTGCCGGCGAGGAACCGCTCCAGCCGCGGCCTGTCGATCGCGACGGTGGGGCGCAGCAGCAGGTCCTCGATCTCGAGCGGCGCGAGCTCGGCGTCCCGCATGCCGTCGCCGAGGCTGACCACCCGGGCGAGCGGCAGGCCGAGCCGCCGGGCGCGGGCGATCAGGTCGTCGGGCTCGGCCTCGGGCGCCAGCGCGCTCGGGGTCGCGACGAGCCGGCGCACCGGCTGGCCGCGGGCGGCGAGGTCGCCGACGACCCGCTCCAGGTCGGCGAAGCCGCCGAGCACGGCGACCTCGCGCATCGTCTGCCCGGCCTCGTCGGCGCGCGGCGAGAGGATGCCCTTCGGCGCGAGCTTGCGCACCGAGCCGGATTCGATCGCGCGCAGCAGCGTCTCGATGTCGGCGCCGCGGCCGAGCAGCAGCGTCGGCACCGTGGCCGAGCGTGCGCTCGACTGCTTGGAGCGGGCGTATTTCAGGTAGCGGAAGGCGAGGCGCGTTCCGCCGAGCAGGAAGATCTGCAGCACCCAGTACAGGACGATGGCGATCTTGCCGAAGAAGTAGAACCCGTACAGGTCCGACGAGACCAGGACGTAGTCGAGCACCAGCAGCCCGAAGGCGAGCACGCTCGCGGCGCGAACGATGCCGGCGAGATCGGGCAGGGAGGCGAAGCGCCACTTGGTGCGGTAGAGCCTGAACCGTCCGTAGACGAGGCCGGCGACGACGAGGAACGGCGGCAGCAGGACGGGAAGCGCGTGCACGCGTTCGGCGAGGGCGTCGCCGGTGAAGCGGAACACGAAGGTGAGGACCACGGCCAGCGCGGTCGCCACGAGATCGTGGACCACCATCACCGCGGTCTTGTAGGTGCGCTGCTGCATGATGTTCCGCGGCGGTATCGGCTCCGCCTCGGGCGGTGTCAACGCGATCGGTCAGCCGGTCGGGCGGACGGCCCGCGCCACCGCGTCGTCGGCCTGGTCGATGTCGGGCGCGTCGATCCGGCGATAGCGGGCCTGGATCAGGCCGAAGGCCCCGCACGCCACGTGGCCGGCCGCGACGATCGCGAGCAGGATCCGGCCGTAGGGCTGGGCGCGCAGGGCCTGGAACGCCCCGGACAGGCCCTTCACCTCCGACGAGGCCTGATACCAGGCCGCGACGACGACGAAGCCGCCGATGATCAGGAATGCGATGCCGCGGGCCGCGTAGCCGAATCGGCCGACCGGCTCCGCCCAGGCCTGCCGTGCCGCGTCGAGGGCGAGGCGCTCGGTCACGTCGCCGCGGACGGCCTTGACCAGGAAGCCGACGCCGCCGCCGGCGACGCCGAGGCCGATCAGCGCCACGGCGAAGCGGCCGAAGGGTTTGGCCAGCAGCCACGCCGTCCAGTCCTGCAGGCCGTCGCCGTCCGACTGCAGGCCGAGCCCGAGGGCGAGGCTCGCCGCCGTGAGCCCGAGGCCGGCATAGATGCCGGCGCTGACGAGGTGGGCGCCCCGCACCATGAGCCCCTTGGGCGAGGTGCCGCGCCGGTCGGCGTCGGTCACTGCCTCGACGAGGCGCCAGGCGGCGAAGCCCCAGAGCCCGAGGGCGATCAGGCCGACGATCCAGGGGCCGAGGGGTCCGAGCAGCACGAAGCGGAGCGCGTTCTCGCTGTCGCCGGCCTTGCCGCCGGCCCCGACCGCCGCGAGCACCGCCAGCACGCCGACGACGCAGTAGACCGCGCCGCGGGCGCAGAACCCGAAGCGCGCCAGCCGCTCGATGGTGTTGCGCCCGGCGAACGCGGTGGACGGACCGGGGGCCGAGCCGGTCACGCCGGCTCGCGCTGCGGCTTCCCGGCCAGCGCCACGTAGAACCCGAGCCCGTCCCCGGCCGGGAGCGT
Source organism: Methylobacterium sp. E-025 (assembly GCF_022829705.1). NCBI lineage: Bacteria > Pseudomonadati > Pseudomonadota > Alphaproteobacteria > Hyphomicrobiales > Methylobacteriaceae > Methylobacterium > Methylobacterium sp. E-025. The sequence continues at coordinate 21,136 of NZ_JAKSYR010000108.1, read as the reverse complement.
CTGCAACCTGTCGACGAGGCCGCGGCGCTTGGCATCGAGCAGCAGGCGGCCCACCGGTTGGAACAGGGTCTCGCCGCCGCCCTCAGGCGGAAGATCGAGGCGGATCGCCACGGTCTTGCCCTTGGCGAAGCGGCTCCGCTCCAGCATCTCGTTCAGCGACGCCTCCGCGGTCGCCCGGTTGGCGCCGCGCAGGTCCATCACCGATTCCGCATCGGTGACGCCGAGGCCGCCGCGCAGCTTGTCGGCGTAGAAGTCTTCGAAATGGGGCAAGGGCTGCGACCTGGTGGGTGTTGGCTAGAACGACAGACCGGCGAAGACGGTTGCGACGGGCAAGGCGCTGCCGAATTCGGGAAGCTCGATCGCGCCGTCGAGGCCGAGCGCCTGCTTGCGCCAGGCGTCGCCCTCCTGCCGGCGCCAGACCTCCACCCGCGGCTCGTCCTGATACACGATCAGGAAGACCTGCAGGCTCTCGACGGCACGGTAGAAGTCGGTCTTGCGGCCGCGGTCGGCGCTCATCGTCGAGGGGGACAGCACCTCCGCGACGAGGACGGGATCGGACGCGTAGCCGTCCGGCAGCATCGGGCCGCAACGCACCACCACGTCGGGGATCGGCGCGAAGTCGTCCGTGTCCCGGCTGACGACCGCGATGCCGGGGACGACGCGGCAGCCCCGCACATCGGCGAGGTCGCCGAGGCGACGGATGAGGTTGGAGACGATGGTCTGGTGCCGCTCGGTCGGTGGCGACATCAGCACCGGTTCGCCGTCGAGCAGTTCCCAGCGCTCGTCGTCCGGGCGGCCGGCGACCCAAACCCGGTAGTCCGGGACGCTCATGCGGTCGTCCCGCTTCGCCGCGACTGCCATGCGGGCCTCTCCGAACTGCCTGGGCGAGCGTACCATAGATGGGTCCGCCCGCGACCGGCGTCAGCCGCGGGCGTTCAGAATTCCACCCGGGCGTAGATGTCGGCTACAGCGAGCGTGCCGCCGAGCTCGGCCAGGTCGATCACGTCGCCCCGTCCCAGCATCCGCATCGCCCATCCGGCGTCGCGCCGCCAGACCTCGGCCCGGGCATCGTCCTGATAGACGATCAGGAAGACCTGCAGCGCCGCGACCGTGCGGAAGAAATCGGTCTTGCGGCCGCGATCCATGCTCATCGTCGAGGGGGACAGCACCTCGGCGACGAGCAGCGGGTCGCGGGTGTAGCCGTCGCGGGGCAGCGGGCCGCACTGGACCACGATGTCGGGGATCGGCGCGAAGTCGTCCATCTCCGCGCTGAGCACGGCGAGGCCGGGGAGGGCGCTGCAGCCCCTGCGCTCGGCGAGTTCGTCGAGGCGCCGGACCAGGTTCGCGACGATGCGCTGGTGACGCCCGCTCGTCGGCGACATCAGCGTCGGTACGCCGTCGAGCAGCTCCCAGCGCTGGTCGTCCGGCTTGGACGCGACCCAATCCTGGTATTCGGCGACGCCCATGCGCGCGTCGCGTCGTCGGGCAACGGCCATCGCGGCCTCCTCCGGTGAGGCCGCGATGGTAGCAGTCCGGGGCCGGTCCGCAACGGCGCGGACGCTCGGGTTCAGCCGTGCACGAGCACGTTGCGGAATTGCCAGGGGTCGCTGGCGTCGATGTCCTCCGGGAACAGGCCCGGGCGGCCGGCCAGCGGCGTCCAGTCGGTGTAGACGCCGACGACGGGGCCGAGATACGGGGTCTGGACTTCGAGGCAGCGGCGGAAGTCCATCTCGTCGGCCTCGACGATGCCGGCCTCGGGGTTCTCCAGCGCCCAGACCATGCCGGCGAGCACCGCCGAGGTCACCTGAAGGCCGGTGGCGTTCTGGTAGGGCGCGATCCGGCGCGTCTCCTCGATCGAGAGCTGCGAGCCGTACCAGTAGGCGTTCTTCTTGTGGCCGTAGAGCAGCACGCCGAGCTCGTCGATGCCGTCCTCGATCTCGTTCTCGTCGAGGATGTGGTGCTTCTCCTGCACCTTGCCGGCATTGCCGAACATCTCGTGGAGCGACAGCACGGCGTCGTTGGCCGGGTGGTAGGCGTAGTGGCAGGTCGGGCGGTAGGCCGCGCGCTCGCCCTCGAGAACCGTGTAGTAGTCCGAGATCGAGATCGCCTCGTTGTGGGTCACGAGGAAGCCGAACTGCGACTGCGCGGTCGGGGTCCACGAGCGCACGCGGGTGTCGGCGCCGGGCTGGAGCAGGTAGATCGCGCAGCGCGAGCCCTTCTCCTGCTCGCGGGCGTTCTCGGGCATCCAGGTCTCGTGCGTGCCCCAGCCGAGCTCGGCCGGCTGGTTGCCCTCCGAGACGAAGCCCTCGACCGACCAGGTGTTGACGAACACGCCCTGCGGCTTCGGATGCTTGGCGCGCTGGGTGTCGCGCTCGGCGATGTGGACGCCCTTGACGCCGACCTCGCGCATCAGCGCGGCCCATTCGGCGCGGGACTTCGGCTCGGGCGTGGTCACGCCGGTGTCCTTCGCGATGTTCAGCACCGCCTGCTTGACGAACCACGAGACCATGCCGGGATTGGCGCCGCAGCACGAGACCGCGGTGGTGCCGCCGGGGCTGGCGGTGCGCGCGTCCAGGATGTCCTGCCGCAGCGCGTAGTTGGTGCGGTCGCCCTGGCTCTTCTCCTTGTCGAAGTAGAAGCCCGGCCACGGCTCGGCGACGGTGTCGATGTAGAGGGCGCCGAGCTCGCGGCACAGCTCCAGGATCGCGCGCGACGAGGTGTCGACCGAGAGGTTGACGCAGAAGCCCTGGCCGCCGCCCTCGGTGAGGAGGGGCGTGAGCACGTCGCGATAATTCTCGCGGGTCAGCGCGACCGTCTCGAAGCGCAGGCCGTGCTTGTCGGCGAGAGACCGGTGCGAATCATCCGGATCGATCACGGTGAAGCGGGCACGGTCGTATTCGAAATGGCGCTCGATGAGCGGAAGCGTGCCGCGACCGATCGATCCGAACCCGATCATCACGATGGGTCCGCTGATGCGGCCGTGGATCGGCCCTCTGTTCGGCCCTTGGTTCGGCGTGTCGGTCATGGCTCGGGCGGTCCTTCGGATGTGCGCGGCGCGCAGGGGCGGCTCGGGTTAGGCGGCCGATGTGACGATGGGGCGACAGGCCGGGCTCGTCCGCGAACGGGCGTCCGCGACGGCCCTCCGGCCCGGGCGCCGATCCCAGTCGGCGATCGATCGCGGCGCGGGGTATGTCCGGCCCTAGTGCCGCCTCGTGCCGTGAGGGTCAACCGCGCAACGCCCGCGCGGCGAGCAGAGTCGTTGACGAAGTCTTGCCGCGGCATGCGATGACTGCATGCGAGCCCCACCGAACCTCATGTTGCGTGCATCGCACAACGCTCGCATGCTGCACCGCGAAATCGATCACGATTCGTGCCGGATCATCGATCGAACGGAGTCCGCCATGCTGTCCGTCCTCACCGCCCGCGTTCCGGTACCCGCCGACGAGCCGCAGGACCGCGATCCCGGTTTCCTGACCCTCGCCTTCACGGTCGTGCGGGTCCTCCGGCGCGAGGGCCGCAGCGCCTTCGAGCGGCGTTGCGCACGCGCCGCCGGGACGCTGCCGCACGCTTGATCCTGTTGCGGCGCCGGTCGAATCCACCGGCACCGGATTGCGCAGCCTCGGCTTGACCGCTAGGCGGCTTCCTCAACGCCACATCGGCCGAGGGGGCCGTTCTTCGCATGTCGCCGATCCGCGCATCCCGCCGTCCCGCGATCCTCGCCGCCGTCCTGATCGCGCTGTCGATCGGCACAGTCCCGTGCGCCGCACAGGAAGAGGCGCCGGAGGCTCCGCCCGAGGCCGCGCCGAAGGTCAAGCCGAAGCCGCGCCCGCCCGCGCCGAAGCCGGCCCCGAAGGCGACGCCGGCCGCCGCCCCTGCCGCGCAGGCCGCGCCTGCCAAGACCGCGGCGGTCTGGCCGGCCGGCGCACTCTCCATCACCGAGAATTACGGCGACTGGACGCTGAGCTGCAGCCGTGCCGAGCCGGCGACGTCGTGCATGCTGATGCAGTCGCAGGGGGACAACAAGACCGGCAAGCGCCTGTTCGCCTTCGAATTGCAGGCGCCCAAGGACGGGCGGTCCGAGGGGCTGATCCTGATGCCGTTCGGCCTGGCGATCGACCCGGGCATCACCTTCAAGCTCGACGACGTGGTGCTCGGCAAGGGCGCGCCCTACATCTCGTGCGGGTCCGAGGGCTGCCTGGTGCCGATCAGCTTCCCGACGCTCGCCACCGACGCGATGCGGACGGCCAAGACCCTTCAGGTGATCGGCGTGAAGTCCGGGACCAACGATCCGCAGCCGATCGCCGTGCCGCTCGGCGGGTTCGCGCCGGTCTGGGACCGGGCGATCGCCCTGAGCAACTGACGCGCGGCGACCAAGGCGACGCGCGGGACATCAACCCGCCGCGCCACGGCACCGGCGAGCGAGACGACGAGGAGAGGCCGAGCATGCGCGACCCGATGATCCTAGCGGCGCTGCTCGCCTGCCTCGCCAGCCCGCTCGCGGCGCAAGAGTCGAGCCCGCCCGGTGCGCCGCCGGACTCGATGCCCGACGCACCGCCGATGGACAAGAAGCGGGTCATGGCCGCGCGGCTCGCCGGGCTGGTCGGCTTCGCCAACACCTCCTGCCCGGACATCCAGGGCGATCCCGCGCTGCTGAAATCGGCCGTCGAGCGCCTCGGAATCGATCCGCAGGACCTGGAGCAGGGCGAGCTGGCGGCGATCTCGCGCTCGTATGTCGAGACTTATCGCAAGGACGTTCCGGCCAATTGCCAACGCGCGATCGAGACGTTCGGCCCGTCGAGCCGAATCGTCCCGAACCTGATCGTCAAGCGCTGAGCGTCGCGCGGCCTCCCATCGGGAATGCCGTTGGGACGTCGGCGGCGACTGCGATTAAGCGCACGTTAGCCGCGATCCGGCAGTGTCGGCCCTCAGCGGCGTCGGAGCGTTGCGTCCCTCGTCCGGGGCGCCCGCCGCCCCGGGTGCGGCGTATCGATGGGCGCGAGGCTTGAGACGGGACCAGGGGTCCGCCGCACGCCCCGCAGCGCGGGCCTCGCGCTCGCCGTCCTGATCGGCCTCGGGCTGCCGGCCCAGGCGGCGAAGCTCCTCGCCGTCGCCGGCACCGATGCGCAGGGCTATGCGCGAATCGCCTTCACCTTCGACAGCGCGGTCTCGATCAAGGCGCGGCTCTCGAACGGCGTGCTGGTGCTCGGCTACGGCGAGCGGACCGAGGCTGGGCCGGAGCGGCTGGTCTCGCAGCTGCCCGATTACCTCACCGCCGTCCGGCGCGATCCCGACGGCAGCGGCCTGCGGCTCGCCCTGCAGCGGACCGTGCGCGTCAACGTGCAGGACGCCGGCGAGAAGGTCTTCGTCGACCTCCTGCCCGAGAGCTGGACGAGCCTGCCGCCGCCGCTGCCGCCGGAGATCGTCGCCGACCTGGCCCGGCGTGCGCGTGCCGCGGAAGCGATCCTGAAATCGCGCAACCCCGCACCCGTGCGCCGGCCGCTCGGCGTCGAGGTCGCGAAGCTGCCGACGCTCACCCGCCTGACGGTGCGGCTGCCCGAGGGCGCCGAGGCGACCGTCGGCCCGGAAGGTGGCGCAACGCGGCTGCGCATCCTGGGGGCCTACAGCTTCGACCTGTCCGAGACCCGTGGCCGGCTGCGCCAGGACATGGCCCGCCTGACCGCGTCGGCCGACGATGCCTCGGCCGGGCTCGTGGTGGCGGCGGGCGATGCTTTCACGGTCTCTACCGACCGCGACGACGACACCGTGGTGTTCGACATCGTCGCCAAGAAGGACGCCGCCGCCAAGGCCGAGGCGGCTGCCAGGGCGGAGCAGGCTGCCAAAGCCGAAGCCGCGACCAAGGCCGAACCTGCGACCAAGCCCGAACCCGCGAGCAAGGGAGAGCCGCCGAGCCGGGTCGCGCCCAGGACCGGGGATGCCAAAGCCTCCGCCACGGCCGATGTTCCGGCGGCCGCCGGACCACCGGGCACCGCGGCGCCGAACCGGCCACCGGCGCCCGAGCCGCCCGAGCGGCAGGCCGGGTCCGGCCTCGTCTTTCCGTTCGCCAAGCGCCCGGCGGTCGCATTGTTCGAGCGCGGCGGGGTCGCGACCCTGGTCTTCGAGACCGGCGCGCCGGTCGCCCTCCCGACCGGCGAGTCGGGCGGCCTGCGCGCCCTCGGCGAGCCGGTGCGGACGGGTGCGCTGACGGCGTTGCGCTTCGCCGTCCCGGCCGGGACCTTGCTCGATCTCGTGCCGGTGCGTGCCGGGTCCGCCGCCGGCGCCTGGGAGCTGACCGCGGGGGACGACCTCGGCCCGAGCGACACCCTCGCGCCGACGCGCCTGCCCGACGCCGCCGGGCACGGGCGCGTCGCGGTCGGCCTGCCGCAACCCGCCAGCGCGGCATGGCTCGATCTCGACGGCGAGCGCATCGCCGTCGTCACCGCGCGCGGCTGGAAGCCCGCCGGCATCGCGAAGCGCCAGCGCTTCGTCGATTTCGAGCTGCTGCCGAGCCGCTTCGGCCTCGCCGTGCTGGCTCAGGCCGACGACCTCACCGTGCGTCCCGACCTCGACGGCGTGGTCATCGGGCGCGAGGGCGGCCTCGCGGTCTCGTCCGTGGCGCGCCCCCCCGAAGCGCCGCTCGCCGAGGCCTCGAACCTCGCGATCCAGCGCGAGCCCTGGGAGCAGGCGCGCCTTGGCGACGTGCGCGAGACGATCCGGGCACAGTTCGGCGCCTCGATCGCGGCGTCCGCCGGAACGCGCGGCCCGCTGCGGCTCACCCTCGCGCGCACCCAGCTCGCCAACGGCCTCGCGCCCGAGGCCCTGACCACCCTCGACGCGGCCTCGGCCGACGACCCCCTGGTGGCGAGCGGCCGCGACACCGCGATCCTGCGCGCCGCGGCGCTCGCCGCGATCGGCCGAAATGCAGAGGCGCGTCGGGTGCTCGCGACCGAGGCGCTGCAGCGCGATCCCGAGGCAGTGCTGTGGCGCGCGGTCGCCGACGGGCAGGCGGGACGCTGGCACGACGCCGAGGCCGGCTTCCAGCGGACTTTGCCGGTGATCGAGCGCTACCCGCTCGCCCTGCAGGCGACGATCCGCACGCTGGCGGCCGAATCCGCGCTCGAGACCGGCGACCTCGACACCGCATTGCAGCGGGTCGCGCAGCTCGCGACCGCCGAGCCGACACCGTTGGAGCGGGACCGCGTCGCCCTGGTCCGGGCCCGCGTCGACGAGGCGACCGATCGGACCAAGGCCGCGCTCGACGCCTACGATCGCCTCGCCGAATCGGGCGAGCGACCGGCGGCGGCGGCGGCGGCTCTGCGCGGCACGCTGCTCGCGCGCGAGACCGGCAAGATCACCCCCGACGAGGCGATGGACCGGCTCGAGCGGCTGGCGATCACCTGGCACGGCGGCGAGATCGAGAACGCGATCACCGCCGGGCTCGCCCGGCTCTACATGGCGGCCGGGCGCTATCGCGAGGCCTTCACCGCCGTGCGGGCCGCCGATGCCATCGGCTCCGATGCACCCGAGACCCGGGCGCTGCACGACGAGGCGATGGCGCTGTTCGACGAGCTGTACCTCTCGCCGCGGGGCGATTCGCTCAGCGGGATCGACGCGGTGGCATTGTACTTCGACTTCAAGGACTTCGCGCCGATCGGGCGGCGGGGCGACGCCGTGGTGCGTCGGCTGGCCGAGCGGCTCGTCGGCCTCGACCTGCTCGATCCCGCCGCCAACCTGCTCCAGTACCAGATCGACAACCGCCTCACCGGACCGAGCCGATCGAGCGTCGCGACGCAGCTCGCCGCGATCCGTCTCATGGACGGCAAGCCGCTGATGGCGCTGGAGGCGATCGAGGGAACCTACCTGCCCGAGCTTCCCCGCGACCTGCGCCGCGCCCGGTCGCTGCTGCGCGCGCGTGCCCTGTCCGACCTGTCGCGGACCGATCTCGCGCTCGAGACGATCGAGGGCGAGGCCGGCCCGGACGCGGCGCGGCTGCGGGCGGACATCCTGTGGTCGGCGCGGCGCTGGCGCGAGGCCGGGGAGGCGCACGAGGCGCTGCTCGGCGATGCGTGGCGCTCCGGCAAGGTGCTCGACGACGCGGCCCGCGCCCACGTGATCCGCGCCGGCATCGCCTACGACCTCGCGGTCGAGCCGATCGGGCTCGAGCGGCTGAAGGCCAAGTTCTCGGATGCGATGGCCGACAGCGCCGATGCCCGCACCTTCGCGCTGCTGACCAGCGCCGACGCGACCAAGAAGCCGGGGTTCCGCGAGATCGCCCAGAAGGCGACGAACGCCGAGACCCTGGCGGCCTTCCTCGCCGAGTACCGCAAGCGCTACCCGGACGCCTCGCTCCCCGCCCGCGGCGAGCCCGAGAAGCGCGCGGACGGGCAAGCGACGCCGCCAGGCTGAGCATCGTCGGACCTGGCGGTGCGGCCTCGCCGGATGGCGATGCGTCCGCCGCATGCATTCGTCATCGGAGCGGTTGCCGTGATCGCGGCCTTCGCTTCGTCGGGTCGATGGGCGAAGGCATCAGCGCGTCAGCGGCACCGCGGTGATGAGGCGCCAAGCGATCGCCGCTTGTTGCTGCCAGACGACGCGGACGCGCGGGCGCCGTCCATCCGGGGCAGCGATCGGCCCCTCGACGACGAGGCGCACGCGACCGTCGACCTGGACCAAGCAAAGGGCTTCCGTGCCGTAGAGCGCGTCGGCCTGTGCCAGCAAGGCTCGGCCGAGCTCTTGCGGCCGGGACCGATCGAACCCGAAAGACAGGAAGAAGCGCGCCTTCGGGCCGCCTGTCGGATGTTCGGGGTTTAGGAGGTAATCGACCAGCTTGCCGTCCGGAATCTCGAGGACCGGCCACCAGCCTTCGTCGATCAAGGAACCGAGCGCCCCGTTCGCACGAGCTGCGCTGCCTCGACGGTGGCGAGCGCGCCGGGTGGTTCCGGGAACTCGACCTCGTAGGCCTCGCCGGCCCCCCAGACCGCGACCACGGTTCCCGCGGCGCCGGCCGGGATCATGTCGCCGTCCATCGTCACGACACTGGCAAGCACGCGCACGTCGTCGAGATCCCGCAGCGGAGCGCCGGGATCGGTCCGCCGCATGAGGTGGATGGTGTCGACCGACATGGGATCAGGATGGGCCGCGCCGGGCGGCTCGTCAATGTGAGCTTTCCGCGAACGAAGCCCGCGTCAGCTTCCCCCGTAGCTCTGCACCAGCGATCCGGCGACGAGCGTCCAGCCGTCGACCAGCACGAAGAAGATCAGCTTGAACGGCAGCGCCACGGTCGCCGGCGGCACCATCATCATGCCCACCGCCATCAGCACGGAGGCGACCACGAGGTCGATGATCAGGAACGGGATGAACAGCAGGAAGCCGATCTCGAAGGCGCGGCGCAGCTCCGAGATCATGAAGGCCGGCGTGACGATCTCGAGGCCGACCGCCTCGGGCCCGGAGGGCACCGGCACCTTGGCCATGTCGAGGAACAGCTTCAGGTCCTTCTCGCGGACGTTCTTCAGCATGAACGCCTTGAACGGCGCCGACGCCCGCTCGAAGGCCTGCACCTGCGTGATCTGGTTGGCGAGCAGCGGCTCGATGCCGGCGCGGTAGGCTTCGCGCCCGGTCGGCGCCATCACGAAGGCGGTAAGGAACAGCGCGAGGCTGACGATCACCGTGGTGGGCGGCGCGGTCTGGGTGCCGAGCGCCGAGCGCAGGATCGACAGCACCACCACGATCCGCGTGAACGCGGTCGCCATCACCAGGACCGAGGGCGCCAAAGCTAGCACGGTGATGAGCGCGACGAGCTGCAGCGCGCGCTCGCTGGCGCCGCCCGCGCCGAGATCCACGGTGAGGCTCTGCGCGGCGGCCGGACCCGCGCCGAGCGCGAGCGCGAAGACGGCGAGCCCGAGACGACGCGGGATCCGGAAACGAGGATGGATGTCGGCGGGCTTCATGGCGGCGGCACCCTGGGGCGGGTTCTCGGGCCGTGCAAGCCTGGAGGACGGATCGAGCCTTGCGGACGGGCCGCGCGTGCTCATGGCGTCGGCGAGCCCACGGTGCCGCGGCGCGATTCGAGGTTCTGCCACACGATCAGGGAGGGCAGGCCGAGCACCACGTCGGGGACGCGCTTGGCGAGCGACAGGGCGATGGCGGTGCCGGGATCGATGCCGAACAGCGCGCCGACGATCACGAAGCCGCCCTCCTGCACGCCGAGCCCGCTCGGGATCGGGAAGGCCGCCGACTTGATCGCCTGGCTCAGGGCCTCGATCACCAGGACCTCGGGCACGGTCACGCCCTCGACGCCGATGCAGGCGAGCACGATGGCGATCTCGGCCGCGCCCAGCGTCCAGGCGAGGGCGTGCAGCAGGACCGATTGCAGCAGGCGCAGGCGCCGTCCGGGGCCCCAGACCGCATCGAGCGCATCCTGCACGCTGCCGCCCTCGCTGCGGGCCGGCTCGGCCTCGCGCACGAAGCGCCGTGAGAGCGCGCCGAGCTTGCGCTCGACGAAGCGCGCCGCACCCGTGCGCTGGAAGGCGAAGAAGGCGGCGAGCACGAGGCCAGCAACCGCGAGCGCCCGCAGCACCCAGCGCGCGAGCTCGGCGGCCGGCTCGCCCTCCACCTGCATCAGCAGGCCGGCGCCGAGCAGCGCGAACAGCGCCTGCGTCCCGACCTGGAACAGCATGTCGGCGAGGATCGAGGCGGCGGCGAGCGGGCCGGCGACGCCCCAGAAGGTCAACAGCCGGCCGCCGACCACGTCGCCCCCGACGGAGGCGACCGGCAGCAGCACGTTGATGCCCTCGCGCACGAAGCGCAGGGTGGCGAAGGCGGGAAGGCCGGCCGGCGATAGGCCGTCGAGGATGCGCTGCCAGGCGACCGCGCAGATCGTCACGATGGCCGCCCGCATCATCACCACGGCGGCCAGGCCCAGGAACCCGATCCGGCCGAACGCGTCGGCGACGGCTCCGAGGTCGTTGGTGGCGACGAGCCAGACGGCGAGGCCGAGGCCGAGCACGGTGCCGGCCAGCGGCAGGCGGCGCAGGATCGCCCGCGCGACCCCGGGCCGGCCCGCGCGGGAGGCCCCCGGCGCCGTCACGCGGCCGCGTCCCGATCGTCTCCGGCCTCCGGATCGTGCGACGGCGCGGCCGGTCTCCGGCACGGCAGCAGCTGGGCGGCGATCTCGGCCGCGGGCGCCGCCGGGTCGATCAGCAGGATCCGCCCGCCCGCGACGCTGGCCCCGGTGGCGACGGCGACGAGGCGCTTCGGGCAGGGGCCGAGGCATCCGGTCTCGACGATCCGAAGCTTCGCCCCGGGCCGGGCCTGCTTCAGGCCGGCCTTCACCCGGTCGCGGATCGCCCGCTTGGGCAAGCCCTGGCGCTTGGCGCACTTCGTGCAGACCGCCACCACCTCGGAGAACTTCGCCTTCGCCGTTCGGACGGGTCGGGCAGATGCGACGTCGGCGGAATCCGTTTTCATCGCACATCGGGTAGGACGGGGACGGGCGGCGCGCAACCGCGGCGGATCGTGCCGGCCGCCGCCGGCCGCGCACCGCCGGCGCCTTAAAAAGGGCCGAAAAGAACGGGATTGCGGCACCGCTCCGATCGCGAGCGGGCCTCGTCTCGAAAGCGAGCCGGCGAGGTCGCACGGCGCGGCCGTCTCCGTCACGGCGCGGTCGAACGAGCAGAGCGCAGGAAACCGGAACGGATGAGCGTCGACGAGGTCAGGCAAGGCGATCGGCTCCGCGGCCTTCTGCAGGTCGCGCAGCGGTCTGTGACCGAGCTTCGGCGCGGTGCCGAGACGATCGAGCCGATCCGCGATCCGGCCCGGCGCTCGCTGGTCCAGCGCACCCGCGAGAGCCTCGCCTGGACCCGCCTGCCGGGCCTCAGCCCGGTCGACGCGGAGCCGAAGAGCTACGTCGCCCGGCTGGTCCAGCGCTTCAGCCTGTTCGTCCTGTTGCCGACCGCGGTCGTCGGGTTCTACCTGTTCGCGATCGCCTCGGACCAGTACATCGCCGAGGCGCAGTTCGCCGTGCGCGGCAACGTCGAGCCGATGGAGAACGTGTCGCTCGGCGAGTACACCAGCCTGATTCAGAAGCACAACAGCCAGGACAGCTACATCGTCCGGGACTTCATCAACAGCCAGGCGATGGTCGACGCCGTCGAGAAGAGCCTCGGCGTGTCGCAGATGTTCTCTCGCAACGAAGCCGATTTCTGGGCGCGCTATCGCACGCCGCAGCCGATCGAGGAGCTGACGAAGTACTGGCAGGAGCACGTCCAGGCGCGGATCGACGCGATCTCGGGCGTGATCCAGCTGTCGGTCCGCGCCTTTACGCCGGAGGACGCCCTGGCGATCGCCAAGGACGTCGTCGCCCGCTCCGAGGTGCTGATCAACGAGATCTCGCGGCGCGCGCAGGCCGACATGGTCAAGCAGGCCGAGATCGATTCGGCGGCGGCGCAGGAGCGGCTGCGCAAGGCGACGCTGGACATCCAGCGCTACCGCAACCACTGGGGCATCATCGATCCGATCAAGTCGGCGGAGGGCACCCTGCTGACGATGATGACCCTGCGCAAGGAGAAGCTGAAGGCGGAGAACGACCTCCAGGTGCTGCGCGGCTCGAACCTCGACGAGAAGTCCCGCTCGATCCAGGTCCTCGCCGCGACGGTGGCGGCGATCGACGGCCAGATGAAGACGCTGCAGGACCAGCTGACCACCGACGGGGGCGCCGCCGGCGGCGCGACCATGACCAACGCGCTGCTCGAATACGAGGGCCTGATGGTCGAGCGCACCATCGCCGAGAAGCTCAACGAGATGGCGAACACGCTGCTCGACCGGGCGCGCGTCTCCGCCGGCAAGCAGCACATCTTCCTCACGGCCTTCGTGCCGCCGATGATCCCGACGGATTCGCTCTATCCCAAGCGCTGGCGCCAGCTCGCGGTGCTGTTCTTCTGCTTCGTCGTGCTGTGGAGCTCGGTGTCGCTGATCGTCGGCGGGATCAGGGACCAGCGGATCTGAGCGGGCGCAGCGCCCGATAGGGCCGGCCCGCATCCGGGTTCGGCCGCCCCCCCTCGAGCGGACCCGATCGCACGCCCATGCCGGACTTCTCCGACCTCGTCGCCCAGGCGATCAAGCCGACCATGAACCGGGCCGAGCGCGAGGCGGTCTACGGGGTGGTGCGGCAGGCGGTGCTGCGCCTGCGCGAGCGCGAGGGCATGGCGCCCGACGATCCCCGCCTCGCGATCCAGCATCACCTCGTCGAGGAGACGATCCGCGACGTCGAGGCCGACATCGCGCGCTTCGAGGCGATGCGGAAACTGGACGCGGCGCTCGCGGCGCAGACGCTCGCCCACAACGACGGCGGATCGGGGCGCCGCCGCTGAGGCGATACGCCGTCGCTCCCACGTTGACCGGAGCGTTGGCCCCCTGTTTGCTGGTGGGACCTGCCGGCCGCGACGACCGGAGCCGAAGGCCTACCGATCCATGCCGTTGCCGCACCCGTCCGCCGAACCTCCGATCGCCCGCGATGCCCACGTCCGCGGCGCGGCCGCCGAGGACCGATCCACGGGCGGCCTGCCGGAGATCCGGCGCTTCGCCGACGAGATGACCGCCTGGCGGCACGACCTGCACGCCCATCCCGAGTTGCTCTACGACGTCACGCGCACCGCCGGCTTCGTCGCCGACAAGCTCGCGGCCTTCGGCTGCGACGCGGTCGAGACCGGCATCGGCCGGACCGGCGTCGTCGGCGTGATCCGGGGCAGGGGAAACGGGGCCGGACACGGCGCGGGCCAAGCCGCCGCCCGCACCCTGGGTCTGCGCGCCGACATGGACGCCCTGCCGATCCAGGAGGTGCGTGACCTCGCCTACCGCTCGACCGTGCCGGGCAAGATGCACGCCTGCGGGCACGACGGGCACACCGCGATGCTGCTCGGCGCCGCGAAGTACCTCGCGGCCACCCGCAACTTCGACGGGACGGCGGTGCTGATCTTCCAGCCCGCGGAGGAGGGCGGCGGCGGCGGCGAGGCGATGGTCGAGGACGGGCTGATGGAGCGCTTCGGCATCGATGCGGTCTACGGGATGCACAACATCCCCGGCCTCGCGCTCGGATCCTTCGCGATCCGTCCCGGCCCGATCATGGCCTCGACCGACCGCTTCACCCTGACGATCGAGGGACGCGGCGGCCACGCCGCCCTGCCGCACAACGCGATCGACAGCGTCGTGGTGGCGAGCCACGTGGTGATCGCCCTGCAATCGATCGTGTCGCGCACCATCGACCCGCTGCAATCGGCCGTGGTCTCGGTCTGCGCGCTCGAAGCCGGCGAAGCCTTCAACGTGCTGCCGCAGACGGTGACGATGCGCGGCACCATGCGCGCGCTCTCGACCGCGGTGCGCACAACGACGAAGGCGCGGATCGTGGCGATCGTCGAGCAGGTCTCGGCCGGGTTCGGCGCGGTCGGCAGCGTCGACTTCGGATCGAGCTACCCCGTGACCGAGAACCACCCGGCGGAAGCCGCCTTCATGGCCGACGTCGCCGCCGGCCTCGTCGGCGAAGCGCGGGTCGACCGCGCCGTCGCGCCGATGATGGCGGCCGAGGACTTCTCCTACATGCTCGGCCGGCGCCCTGGCGCCTACCTGTTCCTCGGCAACGGCGACAGCGCCGCGCTCCACCACCCGCACTACGATTTCTGCGACGCCGCCGCCCCGCTCGGCGCCTCGCTCTGGGCACGCCTGATCGAGACGGGGCTGCCGCTGGCGGGATGAGACGTGGACGCGCAAGCGTCTCCGGGTCGCGGCTGTCGACGCGGGAAGATGAGAGCGCCGCCATTGCTCGATCATCGCGGTCGCGGCGACCGTCGCCGACACGCGCGCTGGTGGAAACCTCGGCGCGCAGGCGCGTGCAGCCTCGTGATCACGCGGCGTAAGGATGTCGGGCATGCGGCAAGCCTGCATCGCGGGCGTCGTCCAGCTTCGCGAGCGGACCGTCGACCGCTACGGCCATCCGGTCGGCGACGAGACTTGACGCTGTTCGCCGAGACCGTACGCGAGGGGACGGGGTCCGATGCGCTCCTCGTCCGTCTCGGCGGCGAGGCGTTCGCCGCGCTCCTGCCCGGCTACGACCGGCAGCCGGCGCTCAGCCGCGGCGCGGCGATCGCGCGCCGGTTCGCTGCGGCGCCGGCGGGGGCGGACGGCCTCGCGATCCACGCCACCGTCAGCGGCGGGCTCGCGGCCCCGGAGGGCCGCGGTCTCGCCGAGAGGCTCGCGAGCGCCGACGGCGCGCTGTACCGGGCAAAAGTCCTCGGTCGGAACCGCATCGAGGCCGCCGGCCCGGAGGCGCTGGCCGCCGCGGCCTAGCGGCCCGGCTCCGGCCCGCGACGAGCCCGGCAGGCGAGCCGACGACGACGTGGGCCATCTTCCCCCACGAAGATCCCGCGTGTCACGCCGCCGGGTAGCGCTCCTTGAGCAGCGCGTAGACCAGGCGCGCGGTCTGCACCTCACCGCCCTCCGGCCGGCCGGGCTTGGCCGAGGGGTTCCAGCCGTAGAGGTCGAGGTGGACGTGGCCCTTGGTGCTCGGGGCGAAGCGGCGCAGGAACAGCGCGGCGGTGATCGCCCCGGCGAAGGGGCCGCCGGAGACATTGTTGAGGTCGGCCACCTTCGAGGCGAGCAGGCTCGCATAGGGCGCGTGCAGCGGCAGGCGCCAGACCGGATCGGCCGCGGCGCGGCCCGCCGCCTCGAACGCGGCGGCGAACGCGTCGTCCTCGGTGAAGAACGCCGGCAGGTCGGGGCCGAGCGCCACGCGGGCGGCACCGGTGAGTGTCGCGAAGTCGATCAGCAGCTCGGGCGCGTCGGCATCGGCGAGCGCCAGCGCGTCGGCGAGGATCAGCCGGCCCTCGGCATCGGTGTTGCCGATCTCGACGGTGAGCCCGGCGCGGCTGCGGATCACGTCGCCGGGGCGGAAGGCCTCGCCGGAGATCGCGTTCTCCACAGCCGGGATGAGCAGGCGCAGCCGCAGGCGCAGGCCGGCGCCCATCGCCATGTCGGCGGCGGCGAGGGCTGCGGCTGCGCCGCCCATATCCTTCTTCATCAGCAGCATGCCGGCCGACGGCTTGATGTCGAGGCCGCCGGTGTCGAAGGCGACGCCCTTGCCGACCAGCGTCACCCGCGGCGCGTCGGCCGGCCCCCAGGTGAGGTCGATCAGCCGGGGCGGCCGGGTCGAGGCGGCGCCGACCGCATGGACCAGCGGGAAATCGCGCTCGAGCTCGGCGCCGGCGATGACCGTGATCGTCGCCCCGTGCCGCTCGGCCAGCGCACGCGCCGCCGCCTCGATCTCGGCCGGGCCGAGGTCGTTGGCCGGCGTGTTGACGAGGTCGCGCCCGAGCGCGACCGCGGCGGCGATGCGATCGGTGTCGGCGGCGTCGATTCCCTCCGGCGCGACGAGGCGGGGGCGCTCCGGCCCGGCGGGGCGGTAGCGCGAGAAGCGATAGGATCCGAGCAGCCAGGCGAGCGCCGCCTCGGCCGGCGCCTCGGCATCCGCGAAGGCGTAGGTGCCGGGCGGCAGCAGGCCGGGGAGCTTGCCGGCGAGAAGCCGATCGTGGCCGGCCGCGTCGGTCTCGCCGAGGCCGAACAGCACGCGGGCGAGCGTCCCGTCGGCGGCGGGCAGCAACGCCACCTGCCCGGGCTTGGCCGCGAAGCCGATCGCCCCCGCATAGGTCCGCTGCGCGGCGTCGAGGCCGGCTTCGATCCTCGGCCACCCGTCCTTCGCGACCAGGGAGATCGGGATGCCGGAGGTTCCGGCCGGCAACAGGGGCGGAAGGGACGGTGCGGTGTCTGTCATGCGGTCCTGGCCGGGCCGGGCGCTTAACCCCGGGTTAGGGTTAACGCTCTATCACCGTCCCGTCCGGCACGGGAAGAACCTCCTGCCGGACCTCGACGGAGCATTCCATGATCGCGGCCCTCCGGCCGAATACGGCCCCGTTCGCCCGGGGTTCGGCCCCCCGCCTGGTCGCCGCCTGCCTGGTCACCCTCGTGGCCGCTGGGTGCCAGTCGCGCTCGCCCGAGACCACCGGCTCGATCGACGCCCCGCGCATCGCGGCCGGGCAGGTCGAGTCGCTCGCCGAATCCTACGCGGCCAACCCGAACGATCTCGGCATCGCGATGCGCTACGCGCAGGCGTTGCGGGCCACCGACCAGCGTGCCCAGGCGAGCGCGGTGCTGCAGCAGGCTGCCCTGCGGAACCCGCGCAACACGGCGGTGCTCGGCGCCTACGGCAAGTCCCTGGTCGAGGTCGGGCGGCTGCAGGAGGCGCAGGACGTGCTGCAGAACGCCCATTCCCCGGCGCAGCCCGACTGGCGCATCCTGTCGGCGCAGGGCTCCGTCTCCGACCAGCTCGGCGACCACGCCCGCGCGCAGAGCTTCTACGAAGCGGCCCTCAAGATCCGCCCCGACGAGCCCTCCGTCCTGTCCAATCTCGGTCTGTCCTACGCGCTGGCACGCCAGCTCGACCGCGCCGAGGAGACGATGCGCGTCGCGGTCTCGCGGCCCGGCGCAGACGCGCGGGTGCGCGGCAACCTCGCCCTGGTGCTCGGCCTGAAGGCCCGGTTCGACGAGGCCGAGGCGATCCTGCGGCGCGACCTGCCGCCCGCGGAGGTCGCCGCCAACCTCGCCTCGCTGCGCAGCCTCGCCGCCCAGTCGAGCCGCGCCGCGGCCGCCTTGGCCCGCAAGCCGGCCGATCGCAGCTAGAGCATCTTCAAGCGAGGTGGATCCCGGCTCGCGTGAAGACAATGCGATCTCTAGACAAGATAGAGCGTTTTTCGTGATCCGGGGATCACCAAAAATCCTCTAGGACGCGTCGTCCGGTCGGCGCCGCGCCCCGCGTTCGAGCGCCTTGAGCGCACCGCGGAAGGTGCGCACGTCCTGGTCGGTCAGGCTCATGCGGTGGAGCCGGTCGCGCATGTTGCGGGCGATGATCTCGCGCTTCTGCGGCGGGTAGAATCCGGCGCGCGCGAGCGTCGCCTCGAGGATGTCGAACAGGGAGAGCAGCGCCTCGCGGGTCGCCTGCGGCGCCCGGATCTCGCCGGTGAAGCGCGGTCGGGCGAGGCCCGCCGCGCGCCGCCACTCGTAGCCGACCAGCAGCACGGCCTGGGCGAGGTTGAGCGACGGGAATGCCTCGGCGACGGGAAAGGTGACGATGGCATCGGCCAGCGAGACCTCGTCGTTCAGGAGCCCGACGCGCTCGCGGCCGAACATCACCCCGACCTTCTCGGCGTTCGCGCCGCGCTCGGCCGCCTCCGTCATGGCGGCGTCGGGCAGCAGCACGCGCTTCATCTGCCCGCGCTCCCGCGCGGTGGTCGCGAGCAGCATGGTGAGGTCGGCGACGGCCTCGGGGAGCGTCGCGAAGACCTTGGCGGCGTCGAGCACGTGCGTCGCGCCGGAGGCGGCCTCACGCGCGCCCTTCTTCGGCCAGCCGTTGCGCGGCGCGACGAGCCGCAGCTCCGACAGCCCGAAATTCGCCATGGCGCGGGCGGTCATGCCGATGTTCTCGGCCAGCTGCGGTTCGACGAGGATGACGACGGGGGCGCTCATGCGCGGCGCTCTCGCATGGACGTCCGCCGTGCGGAAGGGCCGCCGGCCGGACCGGAGGGTCTCGGCCGCAAGGATCAGATCTTCCCGTCGAGGCCCATCTGATAATACTTGTGCACGATCTTGTCCTGGTTCTCCAGCAGCCAGTCGATCGAGGGCTCGTTGGTCATCGCCTTGCGGATCGCCTCCGTCATGCCGCGGCGCTGGATGTCGAACAGCGCCTTGTGGTCGACGGTCTCGGCCTGGATCACGCCGGGGCTGAGCCAGACCGAGCAGATGATGCCGAGGTCGTTGGCCTTCTCCTTGGGGATGTAGCCGGCGCGGACCGCATCGAGCACGCCGTTGGCGATGGCGAACTGCACCGTGCCCATCAGGATCGAGGTGTACTTCGATTCCGTGACGCTGACCTTGGAGACGCACAGCGTCACCGGCCGCACCATGATGTCGGTGTTCAGCAGCGCGAAGACGCGGGAATGGCCGACGACCTGGTCGCCGGTCAGCGTGGCCAGCGCAGTGCCGACCGGCCCGTCGAGCTCGCCGATGATCACCTCCGGCTCGGATGCGGTGTTCGGCGGCCCGCCGGCGACCAGCGCCTCGCCGGCCCGCAGGATGATGCGCTCGCTCATGGTTGCTCCTCACGCGTGATGGATGCGCGCTGATCCCAGCCGGACGGCCGGATGTCCACCCCTAAGCGCCGCACGGCCGAGCTTGCATGACAGCCCCGGCGGCCTGTCCGCGCCCCCGGCTTTCGCCCGGGAAACGCCCGCGCTATGACCCGCCCCGCGGCCGCACGGCATTTGCATGGGGCCCGCCCGGATTACCACGGAAGGCAGCGGCTCATGGACAAGATCAAGGTGGCGAAGCCCGTCGTCGAGCTCGACGGCGACGAGATGACCCGGATCATCTGGTCCGAGATCAAGAACAAGCTGATCCACCCCTATCTCGACCTGGACCTCGACTATTACGACCTCGGCGTCGAGCATCGCGATGCCACGAACGACAAGGTGACGGTCGACGCGGCCGAGGCGATCAAGCGCCACGGCGTCGGCGTGAAGTGCGCCACCATCACCCCCGACGAGCAGCGCGTCAAGGAGTTCAAGCTCAAGGAGATGTGGCGCTCGCCCAACGGCACGATCCGCAACATCCTCGGCGGCGTCATCTTCCGCGAGCCGATCATCTGCAAGAACGTGCCCCGCCTCGTGCCGGGCTGGACCCAGCCCTTCGTCATCGGCCGCCACGCCTACGGCGACCAGTACCGCGCCACCGACTTCAAGGTGCCGGGCAAGGGCCGCCTGACGATCAAGTTCGAGGGCGACGACGGCACCGTGATCGAGAAGGAGGTGTTCAAGTTCCCGGCCGCCGGCGTCGCGATGTCGATGTACAACCTCGACGACTCGATCCGCGACTTCGCCCGCGCCTCGCTGAACTACGGCCTCGCGCGCAAGTACCCGGTCTACCTGTCGACCAAGAACACCATCCTCAAGGCCTATGACGGCCGCTTCAAGGACCTGTTCCAGGAAGTGTTCGACGCCGAGTTCAAGGGCAAGTTCCAGGCGCTCGGCATCACCTACGAGCACCGGCTGATCGACGACATGGTCGCCTCGTGCCTGAAGTGGTCCGGCGGCTACGTCTGGGCCTGCAAGAACTACGACGGCGACGTGCAGTCCGACACGGCGGCGCAGGGCTTCGGCTCGCTCGGCCTGATGACCTCGGTGCTGATGACGCCGGACGGCCAGACCGTCGAGGCCGAGGCCGCGCACGGCACGGTGACGCGCCACTACCGCGAGCACCAGAAGGGCAAGGAGACCTCGACCAACTCGATCGCCTCGATCTTCGCCTGGACCCGCGGCCTCGCCCACCGGGCCAAGCTCGACGGCAACGCCGAGCTCGCCAAGTTCGCGACGACGATCGAGACCGTCTGCGTCGACACCGTCGAGGCGGGCTACATGACCAAGGATCTCGCCCTTCTCGTCGGGCCCGAGCAGAAGTGGCTCTCCACCACCGGCTTCCTCGACAAGGTCGACGAGAACCTCAAGGCGGCGATGGCGGGCTGAGGCCCTATCGCGCCGGGCGGACGGCTCCGCCCGGCATGTCGCGCAACCGATCCGGGAAGCGGCCGTCGCGCAGGAAGGCGAGGGCCGCTTCCGCCACGTCGGGATGGTTCATCAGTATTCCTTACTAAGCGATGCAGCGATGATCGCGCTGGAATAATGTCCTGATCGCGCACTGGTAGACTCGTCATTCCGTCGACGCATACTATTCGACGTGCTCAGCCAAGAAACGGATCCTTCGAAAAAACTCGCTGGCAGTGATGACTATCTTAGGACTATAGGCATAGCGCGCATTGAGTCCGATAGGGATTCCCTTCATAGAGGATCGTTAGGTGGCGATTTCAGCTCTTCGAGGGCGCTTGCGATGCCGAACGATCAGGGGCCAATCATCGAGATCGCGGTCGAGCCGAAGTCGAAGGCCGATCAGGAGAAGCTCGGCATCGCGCTCGCCAAGCTCGCGGCGGAGGATCCGTCCTTCCGCGTCTCCACCGACCAGGAGTCGGGCCAGACCATCCTGCGCGGGATGG
>NZ_JAKSYR010000106.1:0-5871 GCF_022829705.1 Methylobacterium sp. E-025 | reverse complement strand
GCGGCGATCGAGCAATGCTCCGCGGCGGCAGGACGGTGTGATTTTTTGCGTCGACGGACGATCTCAGACACCTTGCGAACGAACGCGGCGCGTTCTCCCTCCCCCCTCTGCGGGGGAGGGTGGCCCGCGCAGCGGGTCGGGAGAGGGGAGCGCCGCATCCGGCACTGTCGCTCCCCTCTCCCGACCCTCGCTGACGCGAGGCCCACCCTCCCCCGCAGAGGGGGGAGGGAAAGGCGCGCGGCGATCCCCATCTGCGACACCCGTCCTGCTGCCGCCATCGCCGTACGCCCGCGTGAAACTCAGCCGGTGATGCGGGGTGCGGCCGTGGGTCCTGAGGCCGGCGAGGTGCACCGGGGCGCCGTAGCCGACGTTACGCTCCCAGCCGTAATGCGGGTGGCGCCGGGCCAGCACCCGCATCAGCGCATCGCGAAACGTCTTGGCGACGATGGAGGCGGCGGCGATCTGCGGCACCGCGCGGTCGCCGCCGACGACCGCACGGCAGGGCTGCGGCAGGCCGGGAACCGCGTCCCGCCCGTCGACCAGCACCGGCGCATCGAGGGCGAGCCGCAGCACCGCCCGGCGCATCGCGTCGAGGGTGGCGACGCGGACGTTGACCCGGTCGATCAATGCCCGGGATCCCGCCGCGACCGCGACGCGGCCCTGCGCGCGGATCAGCGGCGTCAGGATCTCGCGCAGCGGTTCCTTGACCCGCTTGCTGTCGTCGAGGCGGGCGAGCAGGTCCGGCGGGATCGCAATCGGATCGAACCACACCGCCGCGACGACCACCGGGCCGCACAGGGCGCCGCGCCCGACCTCGTCGCAGCCGATGACGGCGGGGTAGTCGGCGGCGCAGGCGGGATCGAAGGGGGGCACGGGGCGGGTCGGGTCCGAAGGGGCGGCGACCCATCGCATTCCTCGGCCGGCCCGTCACCCTCTCAACCCGTCACCTCATCAGCCAAGCAGGGCCGCCTCGGCGCCGGCCGGCACGCGCAGATCGGCCGCCTGGGCGTGGGCGCTCTCGATGTTGCCGAAGAACTGGCGGGCGCTCTCGGCCCAGGTCCGGCGGAGGGCCTCCGCGCGGCATTGCCCGCGCGGAACGGCGAGGGCGGCGAGGCATGCCGCGCGCAGATCGGCGTCGAGCACCCCGGCCCCGGTCCCGGCGACCACGTCGAGGGGGCCGGTGACCGGGTAGGCCGCCACGGGCAGGCCGCAGGCCATCGCCTCGAGCAGCACGATGCCGAAGGTGTCGGTGAGGCTCGGGAACACGAACACGTCGCTCGCCGCGTAGAGCGCGGACAGCTCCGCGCCGGTGCGGGTGCCGAGGAAGCAGGCCTGCGGGTGGGCGGCCGCGAGCCGGGCGCGGTCGGGCCCGTCGCCGATCACCACCTTGCTGCCCGGCAGGTCGAGACTGAGGAAGGCGGCGACGTTCTTCTCGACCGCGACGCGGCCGACGAAGAGAAAGATCGGGCGCGGCAGCCCCGCGAGCGCAGGGGGAACCTCCGCGGAAGGATCGGCCGGGCGGAACAGGTCGGTGTCGACGCCCCGCGTCCAGCGCATCAGGTTGCGGAAGCCGCGGCCGGCGAGCTCGCGCTCGAGCGAGGCGGTGCTGACCATGGTGCCGCTGGCCGCCCGGTGAAAGCGCCGCAGCCAGGCGTAGCTCCACGCCTCGGGGATCGGCGCCCGGGCGGCGAGATATTCAGGAAACCGCGTGTGGTAGCTCGTGGTGAAGGGGCGGCCCTTCGCGCGGCAGAGCCGCCGCACCGCGTGGCCGATCGTGCCCTCGGTGGCGATGTGGACGTGGGTCGGCTCGATCCGCGCCCAGGCGGCGGCGATGCCGCGCGCGCCCGCCAGCGCCAGCCGGATCTCGGGATAGCCCGGCATCGGCAGCGAGCGGAAGTCGCGCGGGGTCACGAAGAACGGCTCGAAGCCGTGGGCGGGGGCGGCCTCGGCCATGCGCTCGAGCGAGCGCACCACGCCGTTGACCTGCGGCGCCCAGGCATCGGTCGCGACCAGCAGCCTCACGCGACCGCCCGGCGGTCCTGCGCCGGAAGCGCACCGGCGCGCTCGGCCTCCGACGCCTCCGCCGCGCGGGCGCGAAGCACGCTCGGATAATGCAGCACCTCCATGCGGCCGTCGTAATGCTCGACCAGCGCGGTGCAGGATTCGACCCAGTCGCCGGTGTTGAGGTAGCGCAGGCCGTCGATCCGCCGGTCGGCGGCGTGATGGATGTGGCCGCAGATCACCCCGTCGGCACCCTGGCGCCGGGCCTCGTCGGCGAGAAAGGTCTCGAACGCGCCGATGAAGTTGACCGCGTTCTTCACCTTCAGCTTCGCCCAGGCCGACAGCGACCAGTAGGACAGGCCGAGCCGGCGGCGCAGCTTGTTCAGGCCGGTGTTGACGAACAGCGCGAAGGTGTAGGCGCCGTCGCCGAGATGGGCGAGCCAGCGGGCGTGGCGCACCACCATGTCGAACTGGTCGCCGTGGATCACCAGGTAGCGCCGCCCGTCCGCCGCCTCGTGGATGCGGCTCTCGGCGATCTCGATCCCGCCGAAGGTGGTGCCGATGTAGTCGCGCAGGAACTCGTCGTGGTTGCCCGGCACGTAGACCAGGCTCGAGCCCTTGCGCACCTTGCGCAGGAGCTTCTGCACCACGTCGTTGTGCCCCTGCGGCCAGTACCAGCCCGATCGGAGCTGCCAGCCGTCGACGATGTCGCCGACGAGGTAGAGCGTGTCGGCGTCGTAGTCCTTCAGGAAGTCCAGGAGCAGCCCGGCCTGGCAGCCGCGGGTGCCGAGGTGCAGGTCTGAGAGGAACAGGGTGCGGACGCGGGTCGTCCCTTCCGTGTCGTCGGCCACGAGCATCTCCCGGCGGTCTTCGGCCGAGCCAAACCGGAAACGCGTCTCAGTTTGATGACGGTGGCGCGCATCCGATGCTGCGATGCAGCAAGCAATGCGAAGATCCTTCGCCGGTTTGCTGCAGTGCACGACAATTTTTTTTCGTCGTCCGGGAAGTTTTTCCAGTTTTGCTTGTGGAGCTTCGGCGTTCATAATGGATTCAAAGCGATCGCCTGCCGTAAGGCCGGCGCCGGCGACGGCCAATGGATCGCCGACCTGGATGGTCGACTTGGATCGTGAACCACTTGGATCGTGAGCCGGGGCGGGACGACGGGGAGGAAGGTGTCGAGGGTCGGCGCAGCGCCGGCGTGCAGGATCCGCATTCCGCGGCTTGCGCGACGGCCACGGCCGACGCATGGAAGACGAGGCTTTTCGGAGGCGACCGGCATGGATCCATGCCGCGACCGCGAGCGGTGCCAGACCGTTCCGCCGCTCCGCATCGCCCGGTGAAGCGACCGACCGACGACGCGGAAGTTCCGCGCGGGACAGCCCTCCCGCGCGCTTCCGGCCGCGCCGGTTCGGCGTCCCCCTCACCAGACCGCCCACGGATCACCACACGCCCATGCGTCGCAAGCCGGCGCATCGTTCCTGAAGCCGGCTTGCCGGCCAACGTTTCTTGGTAATCGGAGGACACACCCCATGGCTGCAACGCGGCGCCCCGGACGCAATCACCTCTTCATTCCCGGCCCGACCAACATTCCGGACCGCGTGCTGCGCGCGATGCACGTCCCCTCGGAGGACCACCGCTCGCCCGACTTCCCGGCGCTGGTGAAGCCGCTGTTCCAGGACGCCAAGATGGTGTTCGGCTCCGAGGCGGGCACGATCATCTTCTATCCGTCCTCCGGCACCGGCATCTGGGAATCGGCCCTGGCGAACACGCTCTGCCGCGGCGACAAGGTCCTGACCGCCCGCTACGGCCAGTTCAGCCACCTCTGGGTCGACATGGCCCAGCGCCTCGGCCTCGACGTCATCGTGCAGGACGAGGCCTGGGGCACCGGCGCCGACCCGGAGAAGATCGGCCAGGCGCTGCGCGCCGACACCGAGCACAAGATCAAGGCTGTGATGGTCGTCCACAACGAGACGGCGACCGGCGTCACCAGCGACATCGGCGCGGTCCGCAAGGCGATCGACGCCGCCGGCCACCCGGCGCTGCTGTTCGTCGACGGCATCTCGTCGATCGGCTCGCTGCCGTTCGAGATGGACGCGTGGAAGGTGGATTGCGCCATCGCCGGCTCGCAGAAGGGCTTCATGCTCCCCGCCGGCCTCGGCGTGCTCTGCGCCAGCGCCAAGGCGATCAAGGCCTCCGAAGGCACCGCCGGCGGCAACGACCGCCTCGGACACGTCTACTTCGCCTGGTCCGACCAGCTGAAGCAGAACCCGACCGGCTACTTCCCCTACACCCCGCCGCTTCCGCTGCTCTACGGCCTGCGCGAGGCTCTCGAGTGCATCAAGGAAGAGGGGCTGCAGAACGTCTACCACCGCCATCACGTGCTCGCCGAGGCGACCCGTCAGGCCGTGGCGGCGTGGGGCCTGAAGACCTGCGCCAAGGAGCCCAAGTGGAACTCCGACACGGTGACGGCGATCCTGGCGCCCGAGGGCGTCGATGCGGCCAAGATCATCAAGCACGCCTACGACCGCTACAACCTCTCGCTCGGCGCCGGCCTGAGCCAAGTCGCCGGCAAGGTGTTCCGCATCGGCCACCTCGGTGATCTCAACGAGCTGTCGCTGCTCGGCGCGATCGCCGGCGCCGAGATGGCGATGATCGATTGCGGCGTGCACGTCACCCCGGGCTCGGGCGTCGCCGCCGCGTCGAGCTACCTGCGCGAGCATCCGCTCACCCAGGGCTGACGTTAGGCCGACACCATCGCGCGGGGGCGTCGACGCCCCCGCGCCATCCCGGACGAGAGGGGATCATCTCGAACCGGATCGGGATCGCCGCGACCGGCGCGTCGCGGGCAGGGCCCGATCCGGCCGTCGCATGAAAGGCGTTCCATGACGAAGAAGATCGTATTCCTCGACCGCGAGTCCCTCGACGCCACGGTCCGGCCGTTCAACTTCCCGCACGACTACAAGGAATACGATTCGACCTGGACACCGGAGGAGATCGTCTCCCGGCTCCAGGGCGCCGAGATCGCGCTGATCAACAAGGTGCCGATGCGCGCCGACACGTTGAAGCAGCTGCCCGACCTCAAGCTCATCGCCGTCGCCGCCACCGGCACCGACGTGGTCGACAAGGAGCAGGCGAAGGCGCAAGGCATCACCGTCGTCAACATCCGCAACTACGCCTTCAACACCGTGCCCGAGCACGTCATCGCGCTGATCTTCGCCCTGCGGCGCGCGATCGTGCCCTACGCCAACTCGGTGCGCCGGGGCGATTGGAACAAGTCGACCCAGTTCTGCTACTTCGACTACCCGATCCACGACATCGCCGGCTCGACGCTCGGCATCGTCGGCTACGGCGCGCTCGGCAAGTCGATCGGCAAGCGGGCGGAAGCGCTCGGCATGAAGGTCATCGCCTACGACGTCTTCCCGCAGGAGGGCCTCGTCGACCTCGAGACGATCCTGACCCAGTCCGACGTCATCACGCTGCACGCGCCGCTGACGCCTGAGACCCGGAACATGATCGGCGCCGAGCAGCTGGCGAAGATGAAGAAGCACGCGATCCTCATCAACACCGCCCGCGGCGGGCTGGTGGACGAGGAGGCCCTGGCCGAGGCGCTGAAGGCCGGCACGATCGGCGGCGCCGGCTTCGACGTGGTGGTGCAGGAGCCGCCCAAGAACGGCAACATCCTGTGCGACCTCGACCTGCCGAACCTGATCGTCACGCCGCACGTGGCCTGGGCCAGCAAAGAGGCGATGCAGATCCTGGCCGACCAGCTCGTCGACAACGTCGAGGCCTTCGTCGCCGGCAAGCCGCAGAACGTGGTCTAGGTCGAACTCTCCCTCCCCCCGCTGCGGGGGAGGGTGGGCCTCGCGTCAG
>NZ_JAKSYR010000093.1:0-1334 GCF_022829705.1 Methylobacterium sp. E-025 | reverse complement strand
CCTAGCAGGCTGCTGCAGAAGTCTGGCGTGCCGTTCGGTTTGGAGGATTGTCGCTGTTTTGTCGGAGATCGCATCGTCCGAAGCGGGTCGATCCGGCGGCTTTGGCGGTGTCGCGGTGGGCAGGACGCGCCTCGGCCCGGCTCGGGCCGCCCCTCATGCGACCGCCTCGGCCAGGAGCCTGGGCAGGCGCACGAGGTTGTAGGCGACGACTGCGAAGGTGAAGACCGCCTCGACCTTGGGCTGGGATCGGACCTTCACCTTGGCGAGCCCGGCTTGCGCCTTGATCCAGCCGAAGACCTCCTCGATCCGCTTGCGGCAGCGCAGGCTGATCGCGTAGCCGGGATGGCGGGTGGTGCGGCCGTCGAGGGCGGTCTTGCGCACCTTGCCGGTCTTGGAGACAGCCCCGTTGATCGCGATGTGCGGCGTCACCTGCCGGGCCCGCAGGTCGCCGACGAAGGCTTCGACGTCGAAGAGCTTGTCCGCGCCCAGCGTGATCCGGTGCCGGCGAGGCAGGCGATCGAGCATGGCCAGGGCGGCCTCGCGCTCGGCCGTGCCTGTGGCATGGGTAAGGGTCGCGTCCACCACCAAGCCGTTGCGGTTCTCCATCAGCGCATGGCCGAGGAAGCAGAGCCGGCTCTCCCGGCCGTCAGCCTTGCGGTAGAGCCGGGCATCGGGATCGGTGGTCGAGGCATGGGTCTGGTTCGAGCGCTTCTCCTTGCGGAAGTTCCGCTCGCCGTTGCGGCCCAGCCCCGGCGGTTCGCCCGAGCCGTCTTTCGGCCGGAAGCTTTTCATCGAGGCCCACGCGTCGATCATTGTGCCGCCCACCGAGAAGTGGTCGCTCGACAGCAGCCGTTTGACCGGCTTCAGCGCCAGCAGCCCCGACAGGAAGGCACGGGCGACATCCGCTTCCAGCAGCCGGTCGCGGTTGTGGGTGAACACCGTCGGGTGCCAGACCGCAGCATCGATCTCCAAGCCCACGAACCAGCGGAACAGCAGGTTGTAATCGATCTGCTCCATCAGCATCCGCTCGGAGCGCACCGAGAAGAAGGCCTGCAGCAGCGTCGCCCGCAGCAGCATCTCCGGTGGGATCGAGGGGCGGCCCACCCCTGAGTACAGGCCCTCGAAGCGTTCGCTCAGCCCGGCCAGCACGTCGTCCGCCAGAGCACGGATCGGCCGCAGCGGGTGGTCGGCCGGTACGCGGTCCTCCAGACGGACGTAGCTGAACAGGCTCTCCGACCGTTCCTCACGCCCGCGCATCACCAAGCCTCCGCCCCGTCAGAGACAGAGTGAATCATCTCTCGGATAACCCCACCAGCGACTTCTGCAGCAGCCTG
>NZ_JAKSYR010000091.1:0-134319 GCF_022829705.1 Methylobacterium sp. E-025 | reverse complement strand
CGTCGCGCTGTGGAGCCTGCGGCCTCACTGGATGAGATGGACCAATCCCTGGCCGCTGCCAGGGTCGGCTGGCACGGGCGGGGGCTATTCCACCGAGCCCAGTTGCTTCGGCGACCGTGGGCATCACTCCTGGTCTGGCGGGTCGAGGAGCGATCGCGGAAGCTGCAGCGGGGGAGACCGTGGTGGTGGCGACTGAGAGTCGCTCGCTGCCCACTGTGACGCTGATTGGCCTCGGTGTTCTCTCGGGTGATGGTCATGCGCGGTATCCCGTGTCGGATCTGAGGGGCTGAGGAAGGCTGCGCCAGATCGGCGGGGCATCCCGACCGAGACCGGGCAGCGTCACACGATGCGAGAGCGGGACATGCGGCTCGCCGGGTATGCTGGGCACGGCGACCCGGCGCTCGATCGTCTTGGCGACCCGATGCCGGAGATCGTTGCCGGCCAGGATACCGGCGGGCTGACCGGTCCGGTTATCGACCCAGACGAGGTCATGCGTGGTCTCGTAGCGGATCGGGATAGTCTCGGTGCCGTTGAACGGCTCACCCGGCGGCACCGGCTCGGCGCCGTCCGGCCGGGCTGCGTTGGCCTCGGCGATCCGGCCTTCCTGCTCACGAAGCTGACCGAGCACGCCGGCCAGTTCCCTCGCCAGGACGACATACCGATCGGCGAGTTTCACTGCCTCGGCGCTGGCCTTCATGCCGGCCTTGCGCAGCGCCTTGCGACGGGCCTGCTCGGCCTCGTGGTCGGTGCGGGCTTTGGCCTCGGCGATGACCGCCGCCGCGTGCTGCATCTCGGCCGCATCAATCCGGATCTTGGCCACGGCGATGCGCTGGTCGAGGTCGGCCACGGCGTTGGCGGTGCCGTTCAGCATCAGATCGGAGCGGCTGGCCTCCAGCGCAGTGCGCTCAGCAACGGCAGCATCGCGATCGGCTGCGATGTCAGCCGACGTACGCGGCGCAAGCTGAGCGGCGTCCCGAACGACTGGATCGCGGGGCTGCGATCTGATGGTGACGACAGGGTGAATGGTCCGCGTCTCGCGCACGTTCACCCGGGGAAGGGTCATGCCGGCGCTCATCAGGCGGCCTGCCGCATCGCGGGGGCAGACGGCGCCGGACCGGGGCCGTCGTCGGTGCTGCGGAAGGGCGGGAGCTTCACGCCGTCGGCATTGAGCTGCGCGCGAAGGGCTCGGCGCAGGTACTCGCCAGGCGATGTACGGGACTGCTGCGCTGCCGCTGCAACAGCACCAGAGAGGCCGCGCTCGGCCCGGAAGCGGACCATCTCAGGGAAGTTCAGCGTGCGGGCAGTGTTCTGCACGGTCAATCTCCATAACAAGTGCGACATCTGCTGCCGCCTAGTGTCACGGATTATCAGTCTCAGCTTATAGAGATGCAACAATTCGCGTTGTTGTTTGGCCTTACTTGTGATGGATCAGTGAAATTCTACGTTCCCGCAGCGGCCTTGTCCGGCCACCTGCCAAGACTAGCTGGGGCGGGTTGGGGCGGACCATCCGGTTACCTTGCCATTCGCGCCCGTGCGCGTGTGCGTGCAGTACGGAGAACCCGCCCCAACCCGCCCCAACTCAATCCCCCTCATGGCTTGGCCGTGGCCTGACCTCGACCCCCTCGAACCCGCGCGCCCTTCCGCCGAGGCCCGTCGGGACATGCTTGTTCTTCTTGAAGCCGAGCTTGTCCAAGCGCTCGCCGAAGCTGGTTTGCGTGCCGGTCGGCTCATTGTTCGACCGCGCGTACTCGGTCCATGAAGCGAACAGTTCCGAGGTCGTCGCCTTGCGGTAGGGGTTGGTCTTGTCAACGACACACCGATCGTCGAGCCACTGGCTGAAAGTGTCCTGCGCGGTGAAATACTCGTCGGTGGCATCCTTCACGATCTCAGGGCGCACAAGGCGATAGGCCTGCCAGTCCAGGCATCCCTCGATCATCCAACGCAGGATCGCCGGCCACTCGTCGCAAAGCTTTTTCTCCAACCGGGGATCTGGGACGGCAGGCTTGAATAGAAACGGGAGCAGGTTGAACCGGCGCCGGGCGGCATCATCGACATTTGACAGCCCGGGCTTGTTGTTGCCGATGATGAGCAGCTTTAGGACAGGTGTGAACTCGAACTCGTCCTGCCGCATGTAACGGGCACGCATGACGTCGCCACCAGTAAGCTGCTTGATCCGACTCTCGGCCCACTGGCGCCCCTGCTCGGTCTCCGAAGCGGTGACGAGCCGGGCACCGCGCAGCGCGGCGATCTCCGTCGGGTGGCGGTCGTGCTTGGCCGCCGTGAAGGTCTCCATGGCGGCGTTCAGCGCGTAGTCCGCGAGGATCCCGGCCAGGACGTGGATGAGCACGCCCTTGCCGTTCCCACCACCGCCGAAAGCGAAGCACAGCGCCTGCTCGCTGGTGTCACCGGTCAGGCAGTACCCGGCCCACTGCTGGATGAACCGGATGTACCCAACATCGCCTTGGGTCACGTCCTGCAGGAATTGGAACCAGACCGGGCAATCCGAGGCCTCGGTCGGCGTCACCGCGGTGAGTTTCGTGATGCGATCGTTCCGATCCGCTTTCCGTAGCTTGCCGCTGCGCAGGTCGACCGTGCCGCCGGGCGTGCCCAGGAGCCACGGGTCTCGGTCCCAGCCCTCGATCGTCACTGCAAAAGCTGGATCGGAGCGGCAGAAGCGTTCGACGCCGGCGGCGAAGCTCGTCTTTGAGGCGATGAACCGGGTCTTGGGATCCTCGTCCCGGCACAGTTCCCGGGCCAGCTCGCGCGCCCATTGGAAGGCCTTGCCCTGCCGGTTCGGGATCCAGGCAGCGCCAGTCCACTCGTGCCATTTGCCGGTGTCGTGGCAGAACAGGAGTTCACCGGCATGCCGCTCAGCAAAAGTTCGAGCGGCCCAATCTTCCGTCAGCAGATCGCCGTTGCCGGTTTGCCTGGCACGGGGGCGCTGGCCGAACTCCGACAAGTTCAAGATATCGTCAAGGCCTGCTGCCACTACGCGCCTCCCTACGCTTGAGTTCGCGACGGGCAATCGAGCCGACTGTCTTCGTCACCTCCTCAGGCCTGAGCGGAGGTCGGCATCGGGCAAGGTTCCAGGCCTGCACCAGTTCGTGCGCCACGGTCGGATCAACGTAGCGCCGGAGCAGGTGACCGCTGAGCCTGGACACGGCGGTGTTGCGACCACCGTCGGACACGCCCTCGGAGACGAGCTGGCGCCACTCCGACGGATCGCGTCCGCCTCCGCGCTCGCGGGGCCGCGTGAGCGCTGTGGCCATCCATCCCGGCATCGGGGCCGGAACGACATCATCGGGGTGGTGGTCCACCGACCAGGCGTAGTGCCGTCCGGATGCGTGAAGGCTCGGAGCGGCGACGACGTAGCCCCCAGCCCCACGGATATCGAGGCCAGGCGCTAAGCCTCCCTGGTCACCAGCGCTGTTCCGGATCTCGACCCCTGGGGGCGGTCGGAAAAAGATGTGCTGGCCACCGCCACCGGTGAGTGCCCGGGTGGTCTCGGGAAGAGGGCCATGCTCGGCCTCCAGCGCTTCCAGGCTGGTATCGCCACCATGGCGTGGGTCCACGTCTAGGACTACGGACGGACCAGTCGCCAGCCCAATGTTCGCGAAAGGCGCGGTGCTGAACCAGTGCCGGACCACATGCTCGTGGTTCGTTGCGTTGGTCAGTCCCTTCGGCGCTAGCTTCGCCATCGGGTGCTTGCCGGCGTCCTCACAGGCTAGCTTCCCACAGGTGCAGACTAGGCGGCCGTCCGGTCCTTCGCGCATTCCATGAAGTGGGAAGACCCTGGCTCCCTTTCCGACGAGATACAGGGCGGCGCTGACCCGATCGATCATCGGCCGCCTCCGTCGTGAAGTGGACCGCCAGGTAGGGCTGCCGCCCACCGGAGCATTCCTTCTTTCTCGGCGACAGCAGGATGCCGGGCGGCATGCTGCGCCCATAAGATCGCAATGCCCTGCTCGGGGGCGTCGCTTCCGTCCTCGTCTGCCGGCCCCGGAACGAAAGCCCGCAGGCGGACGCCGGGCGCAATGTTCTTAATCAGGACGAACGGGGCGTCGCCCGGTTCGTTGACGATCGACCCGCCGCAGATGGCCTCGAGCTGGCTGATCTCAGCACGGCCCATCCGGCGCATCCGATATTGCCGATGTGGGAACCGCTCGAAGAACTTCCGATCCGCGTCGGTCGCCTGCTCGGCTTCGACGGCATGCCGCTGCATGGCGCGGCGCTGCTGACGGGAGAGTTGCATAGTCATGCGGCGCGCTCCCTAATCGTGCGGGAGGGCCGCAATTCATCAGCGAGACCAGCCGCGGTCATGAGGGCACTGGCCGCGCAACGGATCGAATAGGCCAAGCCGCGGGCGTCGCCGATGGCAGCGAACTCCGTCGCGGCGCGAGCATAAGCCTCTGCGATCCGGGCAGCGTCACCGGCCGCTTCGTAGACAGGCACGAGATCAGGGGTCGGAAGGGGGTTGCCAACCTGGGTGCCATTCATCGCGCGCCCTCCCGGAGGAAGGTTCGAGCGGCGGTGCTGTTGGCGACGATGCCGAGCACCATGCCTTCCCGATCGATGACCGCCACGGCAGCGGAACCGGCTTTGAGCGCCGACCAGATTGGTTTCGATAAAAGCCGAGCAGCGCGCCCGGTGCGGGTCTCAGGCATGCCCGTCCTCCGAGGTCGACCGGATCACCCGGCCCAAGCGAGCCAGTGCCCATTCATCGAGAAGATCGACGGGATAGAGCGGGACCCGGCCAGCCTTCTGGAATGGAGGTCCTCCGCCCAGGCAGGCGAGCTTCGCAAGCGTCGCGATCGCCATCTCGATCCCGTGCTCGTTGAGCAGGTACCGGCTGGCCTCCCAACGGCGAAGCCGTGGCTTGCTCACCTTGGGTGGCGGACAAAGCTCCGCCAGTCCCCTCGCAAGGGGTTCCTGAACATCTGCCATTTTCATGCTCCTGTCAGTGGGCTCAGAGCTTACTCAGAGCCACGCGAAGATGTGTTCTAATCTTCATTCTTTATTTCTGAGGCATCATTGCCCCAGAGCCTCCCCCGAACTGCGAGCATGTGCTGCTGATACTTTGACAATGCGAGGCCAATGTCCTCGGCGGCCACCTGACCAGGGCTCTGGCTGATGGCTTCGCGAAGGCGCGGCCAGAGGTCGTCGAAGATTGGCCAGAGGTGCACGTTGAGGCTGGTCTGGTGCCGCGGGTCCGGCATGAGGCCCCACTGCCCCGAGCTGTTCATCGAGAACGTAACCGTTCCGGGAAAAGCTGAGACGCGATGCCCGAGCAGGTCCCGGCCGCGGGTCAGCAACTCGCGATAGGGATCGATCGGCTGACGAAGGGCAAACGCCGCAGCACTCGGCGACAGCCCCATCCGAACGAGTTGCTGCATCACAGCCAGCTTGAGCACTTCAGTTAGGCCGAACGTCAGATGTCGGCCCTTTCCCTGACGCTGCTCCGGGAACGGCGAGTACCGCTTGAGCCAAGCCGAAAGGCTGTTGTCCTCCATGCCCAGGATCTTGGCCGCCTCGCCGCGGGAGAATTTCCAGCCTTCGATCAGTTCTGCGGTCACGACCTATCCCTCATCCTGCAGATGCTTATATAGGTACATGACGCACCTGTAAAGCGCCTGCGCTACACGGAATGCGCTGGTGGGATACCGATTGGCCAGCGTGTCTGAGCGCCTCCCCAGATAGTACCCTCAGCATTCCTCCAAGGCTCGGTCGGTGGCACGAAGCAACAACATTTGGCAGTCGCGACCCTCAGGTAGGCCAAGGCTCGGCTCGGCATCGCCGCCGTCTTCGAGGCCTGGATTTCCGTCGATGTCGTCCAGGGCGGCGACCCTTGTCGTCGCCATCGAGGGCCAGGGCCAATGCGCCTTCGATGCGCATGCGGAATTCGGTCTTGAGAGGATTGACCGAAGCGCTCCGCGATGTGCCCGAGCAGTAATTTCATCGAAATGACTGAACGGTAAGTGTCGCCTGTCAGGCTTCGGTCAGACCGTCCGCGCCCATTTTTGAGATGGGCCCCTTCCTACTTCACGCTGGGCGCGGACGTTACTACTCACTCGGCGCCGTTCGAAGCATGCTGCCGAGGCCCGCGCGGCGAGCTAAGTCCTCGGCGAGCCGCCGACGCTCCCCTGCCAGTGCGAGAGCAGCGTCAGCCTCGTCGGCGAGCCTTTCGGAGCGGGCGAGGTCGGCGCGAGCTCACTGGATGTTCGCGATGACGAGAGCGGCGAGGATCATGCGCATTGCACGACCCTTTGCGCTGCGTGCCGAGCCTGTGCGATCAAAGCGCCAATCTCCACACTCGCGTGTCGAGCAAGCGCCATCGTCACCACCGGGTCGCCGCGCATCGCCTCTGCGACGAGCGTTCGCAACACCGTGTCGGCGTATTCGGCTTGCCGCAGCATCATCTGAGCTTCGCTGATAGCCACCGCAGTCGGAACAGGCTTCGGCGCCTGCCGCTTGGGGCGCTTGAACCGCTTCCCCACGGGAGGGACGACAGCGAGGTAGGATGGCAGAGCCTTCATAGGCTAGCCTCCCATCCGCATCCTACTGCCGAGAGGATCAGCGCTGCACGTTGCGACGGCGGCTGCGACTCCCGCTCCTGATGCCACTGCCACGCCGGAGTGTAGAGCGTGGTCAAGGCTCCGAGCGGGGGGTGTCTAAGCTCACAAGCGACCTTGTAAGCCTCCTGGTTCAGCCACGTCTCATAGTTGGCGAGTAAGCTCGCGGTGATTGGAGCGGCGACCGCGGTCGGGTTGCCGATGAGCGTCACGCCGCCGCCGATGAGCGGGAGCGAGACGAGGCCGCGGAGGAACCCGCGGCGGTCTGATGGGGCGCTCATGCGAACACCACATCGTTGAAGGCGCCGTGGCCATGCTGCTCAAGCGAGCCATCGAGGTCGCCGCAGCCGTTGTCGCCATCCTCGTCGTCCGTGGACCGGCCGAGCAGGTAGAGGCTACCGTCAGCCGCCCGCTCACATGTCACATGGTCGGCGTCTAAGTCCGGGTCGCCATCCAGGGCGTCCAGCAGGGCAAGGTCCGCTTGGATGCGATCCGCAACGCGCTGGCGAAGCGCCTTCAGGCGCTCGTGGTCGGCATAGCAGAAGTGGCGGTCCAAGCCTCTGTGGATCGCCTCAATGGCGTCGTGCGCGGCCTGGTCGGGATTGGCAGCCTGCATGGCGCGGAGAGCTAGTGTGACGGGACCAAGCTGCGTCCCAGCCCCGCGGGGTAATAAGGCCGACGGAGCGCCAGCCTGGGGTAATAAGGGCGTGCGTGTGCTATGGGCATGGTTAGCCATGAACAGCATCCTCCAGATGCGGTTGGTGGTCAGGGCCGGCAAGAGCACCACCTCTTGTCCGGCCCGACAGTTTCTGACACTATCAATTCAGTTGGGGTTGTCAATGTCAGAAATTGCGAAACCGAAAGTTGGGCGCCCCCGCGTAGATGCGATCCCCATCACGGTTCGGGCGCCACCAGCGCTCGTCACGCCCCTCGACGCATGGATTGCAGACCAGCCGGAGCCGAAGCCCTCACGTCCGGAGGCGATCCGGCACGCTCTGACGGACTGGCTCACCGGCCAGGGCTACGTGCACCAGCGCGAGGATCTTGAGGGAGCGAACTGATGCTTTATGGTTCGGTTTATGAAGGTCTTTGAAATTTGGGACTATCCATTCAACATTGTAGATCTTGATTGGCATGGCCCATTTGAATGGCCAAAGGGATCCGGCAATCTCAAGCTACCTGAAGATCTAGGAAAACGAAAAGGTATTTATAGAGCCGAATATAAAAACAACACCCGAAGAGTGATAAAATACATTGGAAGCGCTTCAGAAGGTTTTTCTAAAAGACTTACTTCTCGACATAGAATTTATAGTGAATTAGTGACTGAGGGCCATTTTAAAATTCAGATTTATGCTGCGCCAATTGTCCCTGAAAGAAAGATTACTCTATCAAGATCTAACTATGTCGAAATCGAATACATTATGGCGCAGGTCCACTGGAAAGACCTAATATCGTGGCATGGCATTTCAAAGCTACCTAAAATTCGCCGGGGAGAAGGCTGGCGCATTATAAGCAAGGGCCGCCGTGGACACATTTCACGCGTGATCGCCTACCCGGCGTTCGCAGTGGCGGGACAGAACCGCGGCTGATTGTGAACGTGGCTTGTCAAAATAAGGCCGCCGAGATCATCCTCGAAGCCGCCGGCGTCATCTTCATTGGGGAGAATGGCGAGGGGCCGGGGGTGCGATTGAAGAAGATGTCTAACTCAAATATGTAGCATACATATGATATAATCAAAACATATGGCTATGGTATTTCCGTTCCGTTCAATTTTATTGATGTAAAGACAATGGCCCCTTATATTTCATGTCTATTGTTGACCGTGATTTTCAGCGTTACTATATATTTTGAGAAAACCTCTGACGTAGATTTGAAAAAAATGGAATTCGTGTGGATAATACTTGGTTCGCTTGCTTTAGTTGGATATACAGAGAAATCAAAACATGTAGTATTGGACAACAATATACCGTTATACAAATCCGCTGAGCAATTTTACTGGTCTATAGTCGAAGAGTCGTCTCTTAAGGCTCGCGAGTATGCGTGCATGAAATGGGAAGTGTCGGTTGAGACTTCGCCGGAAGGTATAAAGCGCTACGAGTCACGTGATATTGCTTGCAAATGGTACACAAATAAGGAACGACTCATATCTACGACAAAAGATAGATACGATACCGCTTCAAACTGGAGTTACAGCAACGCCCCGAACGAAATTGCTTCTTATTGGAAGGACGAAACACTTGATTTATATTTTGACAAATACACAAAGGCTGCTGACGAGCTTAGGTCTGCTTTAGAGGAGGAGAAAGATAACTTATTCAACCAAGCGCTAGCTTACGTTTTTCCTTACATATTTGGTTTTGCAATCGCCATCCGTTTCTCAAAAGCCATCGGCGACCTAAGAAATGCAAAATCAAAACTGGCTAAAGAGATGAGAGATAAGTCCAAACTGAAACTAAGACGAAAAATAATTTACAAAATTAGAGATAGATGATAATATATAAATTTTCCTCGTGGCTTTAACGTTAACAATCAATATCAGCTTAAAATAGATCACACAGCCATTCGATCAAACCTATAGGTAAGGATATCAGATTTACGATTTTTGATTGGCGCTCACTACCGGCCGACGTCTCATCACGGGGCCGGCGCCTGTCTCCATGGCCTGCCACACGGCCTCGGCGGTGCGATCGGCGGCATCGATCAGCACCTCGTCGAGGTGATGGATGTATAGGCTGGTGACGGTGTGGCCGGCGTGACCGAGCATCGCTCCGATCGTCGACTCACTGTAGCCCAGGTCGGCGGCAGAGCTACCGAAGGAATGCCGCAATAGGTGCGCACCGAGGCCGACGACCCCGGAGGCCTCCTCCGCTCGCTCGATCGCGCGCGAGTGGCCGCCATACCGGCGTGCGCCACGAATGCCTGGCAGCACGTAGCTCGTGGGGGTGCCGCGCGGCAGAGCCTCGAAGACAGCCCTGGCTCTAGCGCCGAGCGGGCGAAGGGATGCACCCTCTTTCGAGTCTGCGAGACGAAGTTCGCAGTAGTCCAAATCGACCTCTGACCACAGCAGGTCCAGGATCTCGGTGAGGCGGCATCCAGTGAGCGTGAGCAGCCTGATGAGTGCGGTGGCTTGCCAGGTTTCGCCATCCGCTTCGCGTGCAGACAATGCTTTCCCAAGCATATGGAATTCCTCTGGCCGAAGCCGGCGGTCGCGGGTGTTGTCGGCCGGCTTTTTAACACCGAACACCGGATTGACCGAGATGATGCCCTCGGTCCTCGCGTAGCTCAGGATGCCGCCCAATAGACCGACCGTTCGCGCGGCGGTACCAGGGCCGCCTTTCACCACCGCTTTGCCGCGCAGTCCTGTCTTGACGATGACCGCCGTCTTGCCGGTCTGGACGTCTCTCAGGAAGCGCTGGATGTCGACGGTGGTCAGATCTCGCACCCTGCGAGTGCCTAAGAGCGGCTTGATGTGGCGCAAGATCCGGCCGCGATCGACGTACAGCGTCTTGGCCTTCTTGGGCCGCTTACGCTTGCCCATAATCAAGCCTTTATTGGCGGCGTCCAGATACCCGTCACACAGCTCGGCGACGGTCATGGCGGCCCGGCTCGTCGCCTTCTCCTGAGCAGGATCCTCGCCTCTGGCCACGCTGCCCAACAGCGCCTTGGCCGACTTGCGTGCGTCCTCCGCCGTCACCGGTCCATGGAAGCCGATGGTGACCCTGCGGGTGCGCCCAGAATGCCTGTACTGAACGAGGTAGCTGCACCGGCCGGACGCAAAAACACGCACCCCGAATCCTGGTAGCTCGTCGCACCAGATGAAGTAGTCTCGGCCATTCGGTTCGGTCGCCTCGACCAGCCGCTTCGTGATCTTCGGCATGCCCGTTTCCCTCGTTCGCGGAAGCACTGCGGAAGCGAGCGGAAGCAAACCACCGCTATTCGCAGGAACCGAGGGAAAAGCCGATATGAGCAATTTCGCAAGTTATATGAGCGGCTTAGCAATCACGGGAATACTCGCGCAATCACGCGAAAACCTATGGCCGTATTCCTCCGAAGGCAAAGGTCACACGTTCGAATCGTGTCGGGTGCGCCATTTGCGTACAGAACCGCGAACATCTGCCCGGCGGGTGAGCGAGCGCCGGCGATGACCGGTTCCGGGCTGGCCGTATCGCCAATGATGCGGATAGCGTTCTCGACGCAATCGACGATCGCCTGAAGCAACGCCTTCGCAACGGGATCTCGCTCTCCGTTACGCTCTCACGCATCGACCGGCCGCATGACGCGATCGATTCGGGTGCGCTCTCAGCGAGCGGACGGTCCGCGACCCGCTCGATCGCTGATGCGAGGCCCGAAACAAGCTCTTCGACCAGCCTTGAAAGATCGCGTCGATCGGTCTGTACGCCGGGCGCCCTTGGTCATGATCGACACCGATCGGCATGAGCGGATGGTGCGTTCCCGCGGCGGTCGCGCGCAAAGCAGCATCGTGGGTCGCGGCGGCAGGCTTCACGCCCGTCCGCGCCGCGTGTCGGCATCAGTTGGTGATTTGCGGCTGCATGGTCGTCTGCCCGAACATCTTCGCCAGCGCCGCATCGATGGACGGCCCGTCGGAGGCTTCGGCATACCAGCCCGGCGAGGAGCAGGCCTGCAGGTTCGGCGCGATCTGCGAGACGTAGGGCTGGACCAGGCTTTGATAGTTGCCATCCAGCGCCGAGCTTCCCGTGGTCGGATCGGCCAGGATCGGCAGGTAGGTGGTGTAGATCACCCCGACGGTGATGTTCTTGTTCTTGTAGCTCTGGCAGACGGCCGGATCGAACGCCGCGGTGCAATGCCCGGAGGTGCAGGAGGAACCCTTCACGTCACGCAGGCCGTCGGTGATGATGATGACGTAGGCGCGGGACGTCGCCTGGCTGGTTCCGTCGCCGCTCGTCGGGATCTTCGTCAGCAGATCGGTCAGCGGCTCCTTGAGGTAGCTGTCGCCGGTTCCGCCACCGTTGTTCGGGCCCAGGTCGATGTTCGCCGCCGCGGCCGACAGGCTGTTCCAGTTCGAGCTGAGCGCCGCCAGCTGATTGAGGCTGTAGGTCGTTCCGTTCGCGGATGAGAGGCCCGTCGTGTAGAGCGCGATCCGGTAGTTGCTGGTGCCGGCGGCGAGGGCGTCGCTCTGGGCCGTGGAGATCGTCTTGTTCACGGCATTGCGCAGGACGTCGATGCGCAGGGTGATCGGTGGAACGGCGCTGCCGGCGATGGACTGATAGCTGCTCGCCAGCCTGCTGCCGGTCTGCACGACGTGACAGCCGAAGACGCAGCCCGTGGCGCCCGAGTTGCCGGCGTTCCTCTCCATCGTCTTGATCAGGGTGAAGAGGCTCTTGGCTCCCGCTGTGGTCGAGGCCAGACCCATCGACTGCGACACGTCCAGAGCCATGTAGAGATCGGTATAGAGCGGCATCGAGGCCGAGGATTTCGCGGAGCCGGAGGCATTCATGCTCCGGACGCCGAAGATGCCGCCGAACGACGTCCTGGTCGCGACGTTGAACGTCGCCAGCGCGTCGATGCGCTGGCCGACCTTGGCGACGGTCACGGTTCCGCCCGTCGCGATGACGTTGGTCATCCGCGCCACGTGCGCGTTGAACAGGCCCGTCGCACGGGTCTGCGCCTCGGTCTTGGCGGACGCGACCGAAGCGGCGCTGCCGTCCGATTGCTGGATCAGGGCCTTGGCGACGCCGCTGGCATAGAGGGCGGCGGCGTCGGCGGCGGTCTGGCAGGTGGTCCGGGCGGTGAGCAGCTGCCCGTAATCGATGGCGAGCCCCGTGGTGCCGATCAGCGGCAGGAGGAGCAGCCCGAAGAGAAGCGCGATGTTGCCGCGCCGATCCGAGCGATAGGCCGCGACGGCGCGTCCAACGCCACGGCATGATCTCCAGAGGGCGGATCGAGGCGACATGCGAAAGGACTTTTCTCTCTCAGGAACCGGGGCAGTTGGTCGCCGCATTGACCTGCGTGACCTGCCGCGGCCGGAAATAGGACGATCGTCGGAACGTCCCGGGAAACGGAAGGCCCTTCAGGAAGATCGGCTGGAAGAAGACCGCGACATCGACGACGACGAGCGAGACGGGGCCGAAGGTCGAGGCGGGCAACGTCGCCGGCGTGGTGGCGGCGCTGTCCGGCGCGGTCAGAAGCAGGCCGCACGGCCTCACGCTGCCGGCCAGCGCACGGCTGAACACGGTCGATGCCAAGTAGATGCAGTTCGCCACGCAGGTCGCGTCGGTCTTCGAGAACCTGACGCTGGAGATCGTCAGGTTGACCAGCGCGGGCAGGTTGGTGCTTCCGATCT
Source organism: Methylobacterium sp. E-025 (assembly GCF_022829705.1). NCBI lineage: Bacteria > Pseudomonadati > Pseudomonadota > Alphaproteobacteria > Hyphomicrobiales > Methylobacteriaceae > Methylobacterium > Methylobacterium sp. E-025. The sequence continues at coordinate 121,428 of NZ_JAKSYR010000091.1, read as the reverse complement.
GCCGGCCATAGGCCAGGATGTCCGCATCGATCAGCGGTGCGCTCTGGATGATCCCCGAGATCTGCGCCTCGGTCAGGGTCGTGGTCGCCTGCGAGACGAGCTCGCCGATCGAGTCGGCAACGTAGCCGGCCCTGTTCGCGGCGGTGACGGCGCGGCTGATGTCGACGGCCCCCATGAAGAGCACCATCAGAAGGGGGGCGATCAGGGCGAACTCGACCGCTGAGACACCCCTCCGGCAGGCCCACACGCCGCGTCGGGACCAGCACCGCACCGACGATGACACGCGTTCGGCCAGGGTCATCGCAAGGCACGCTCGTCGTGGGACGCCGGCCGGGACGGGTCGGCAATGTCGTGGCGGCCCGCGCTGCGCCAAAGCTGGCCGAGATGCGATCCGAACCGGGCTTTCCCTAGCACGACTGCGAGCTTCCGGTCGCGGATTGGAAGGGTTCGTTGTAGATGAAGTTCGTCGATCGCAGGACGACCGAATTCTTCACGACATCGCCGAAGACGGATTGAATGAATGCCCCTATGTTGATGAAGCTATAAGATACATCGATGAAAAGATAATCTCCGGACACTCCGAGACAGTAGGTGCTCTTGCTGCTGTCGAGATTGACCGGAACCAGCGCCGGAATGCTGGATCGGATGAAGGGGGCGATGTTCGGTGCCGCAGGGGCGCTCGAGACCTTGGTGATGCTCACGACGATATTGGCGCAGCTGAGCGGAATCCTTAGTGCCGGACAGAGCAGGGTGGTGCGAAACTGGTCGGCGGTCAGCCCCTGGGACTGCACCGCTCCGGTCATGACCTGGCGCGAGGCGGTGCGCGTCGCGGCGTCGAGGGATTGCAGCGCGAAATGATACAGGGCGACGTGAAGGATCGCGAAGACGAACCCGAGAAACGGGACGACCGTCATCGCGAACTCGACGGCAGCGGCGCCGCGCTCGTCGCTGAGAGCGGCACCGGACCGGAACCTCCGCATCACCGCTCGGAACATCGCACCTTCTCAGCATTCGGCCGCCGCGGAGCTTATTCCGGCCCATCCGATCGAGATCATTCATGGGGCGTCTGCTCTTGACACGCCGTCAATTCAGCAACGGACCGCGATAGGACAAGAACCTAGGTAGCAAATCTTAGCTTGGGCGGCGCGACGATGATCGCATAACCTGAAGTATCTTGAGTCCCACGACGCCGTTGCCACCGCCGTTCCATCGACCTCGCCGGCGGCCTTCGGACCGAGCCGGGCGGGAGGACGTCTGGATCACTTCGGGAAAACGGGATCTGCCGGAGCCTCGCCGGCAAGCTCACGAATGCGCGACTGCCCCGGAAGATCTTGTGCTCCAAGACGGGGCGTCAGCCCGATCGGCGGTCCAAATCGCCGAGCGCCTTCACCCGGGCCCGGATCATCTTCGGGTCGGCCTTCCAGCATTGATGATCGCCCCGATGGGGGAACCTCGGACCCGGCCGAGCTTGAGATCGGCTCGGATCAGGCCGAATCACCGCCAGCTCACGCGGATCGATAGTCGCAAAGGCCGTGATCGAAATGGAGTCCGCCTTCGGCCTCACAGCCACCGCCGTCGCGCAAGGCCGGCGGAACATCGACCTGCCGAGAGAACCAGAGACTTCCATCGATCGTTCGATGTCTTCGGCACCGACGCATTGGACGGCGAATTGCTGTCGCGCGGCGTCGGGGCAAGCTGCCGGTTTTCGAGGCGGAGCCTGACCTATCGAGTGGATCGACGGTCTCGGTTTCTCGAGGTGCGGAAGTCGCACTTGGCCGTCTCGATGCCGCGGACAGCGCAGGAGAGCGGTAGACGCTGTCGCGGCTATCCATCATCGTCCTGCAATCCTGGCCGACGTCGCGGTACGGCTTGGGCGACGCCGAGGACTCGATCCTTGCGAACGAGTGCTGGTCCCCCGCTCGGTCAGTGTCCATCCGAACGCCGAGGCCATCTCGCGACTCGGTCGTTCAGATTGCGGCCCAATCACAACACATCACGCTATGATCGGCCGAAATCGGATCACGAGATCACCTCGGCAGGCCGGAAGACTCGAGTCTGGCATGGGATCTGCTACACAGAAACATGGGCGAAAGATTTTCCACGCGTACAACCGCGGGTATATGGGTAGAACAATCGGTTCGATGAGTTTTGCGGTCGCCTGAGTGCTTCGGCAGCGTCGACTTGGAGTTGAATCTATGGGTGTGGCCTCTGTACGCCAAAACAACTCCGTTATGGACGGCCTGTTCAGACAGCACAACGGTTGGTTGATGAAGTGGCTCGGCCGGCAGCGCTGGACCGTCGTGCCGCCCGAGGACCTCGCTTCCGACGTGTTCCTGGCACTGCTGCAGATGCCGGGAGCGGGTTCCGTGCGCGAGCCGCGCGCGATGATGACCACCATCGCGCGTCGCCTCATCTTCGATGCGCGACGCCGCAACGACCTCCAGCGCGCCTACGAGGCGGAGCTGGCCCTAATGCCGGAAGCCTTGGAGATTTCCGCGGAGGAGCGCCTCATCGTCGTGCAGGCCCTGAAAGCGATCGACGCCATGCTGGCACGGCTGTCGATGAAGGCCCGCACCGCGTTCCTGATGAGCCAGATCGACGGGCTGCCCTATGCCGAGATCGCCGCGGAGCTGAAAGTCTCCGTCAGCATGGTCAGGAAGTACGTGGCGCAGGGCCTCCGGGCCGCCCTGTGTGCCGACGCAGGAATCGGGACGGCCGCGGCGCGGGAGACGCGGTTCTCATGACGGCGGCGACGATGCTCGACGACCCGCGGGCCGAGGCCGCCATCGCTTGGATGGTGGAGATCAATTCCGGCGAGATGTCCGAGAAGGCGTATCGCGAGTTCGAGGCGTGGCTGCAGGCGGATCAACGCAACGAGAGCGTCTGGATCCGCCTTCAGGAAAGTCTGTTGCCTTGCGGCGTGGCCGCTCGCCAGGGTCTGGTGCGCGGCAGCGTGACGAAGCGGCTCATGCAGCGGCGGCAGTCACGCCGGACCGTGCTCGCGAGCCTCGCCGGCGTCTTCGGCATCGGCACGGCCGGGCTCGCGCAGACGGATCGCTTCCTGCCGTTGAACCACATCCTGGCGGATCAGGTCACGCTGACGGCGCAGCAGAAGCGCCTGACCCTCGTGGACGGAAGCGAGCTCGTGCTGTCGCCTCGGACCGCGGTCGACCTCCAGTACGAGCCGGGGCTGCGCGCCATGCGACTCCTCGACGGCAAGGTGCTGATGCGCATCGCCGCGCGCTCCGTCCCGTTCCATGCCCAGGTCGAGGACGTCACCCTGAACACGGAGGCGGGCACGTTCCTCGTCGAGAGGCGCGAGGGCGTCCTGACGCTGTCGGGCCTCGAAGGCGCCGCCCGCGTCGGGAGGGGCGGCGCCGGGGACGGCCTGAGCCGGGGGGAGCAGATCGAGTTTGCCGGCGGACGCGTCCGACGGCGCGCCTTCGACATCGAGAGCGCGACCGCGTGGCTCGACGGGCTGCTCGTCGCCAAGGACCGGCCGCTCGGCTCGATCGTCGACGGCATCCGGCCCTATTTCCCGGGCGTGATCCGGCTCGATCCCGCGGTGACGTCGCTGCATGCCACGGGCGTGTTCTCGCTGGTCAATCCGAGCGATACCCTCGACGCCCTCGCCGAATCGCTCGGGCTGTCGATCAACCGCATCGCCGGATACTGGGTCACGCTGCGGCCTCGCGACAGCTGACGTCGGCTCCGCGGACCGAGCGAGACGCCCGTCACCGCGATGCAGGCTCGACCGAGGGTTTTGGGCCGCGCCCGGCCTCCGTGCCGCTCCGGACAGATCGAATCCTGGTCCTGACCGGCAAGGGGGATGCCCCGAACACGCATCGGGCCCGCCGCCCAGGTCCACCTCGCCGCATGCCGATCAGGCGCAGCGTTGCCGCGATCCGGCCGGTCGTGGCCATCGTGACCCGTTGAAACGGAATAGGCCGATACCCGCCCGATCATATCTGCCGGTGCGCCGCCGAGGCGGGCGCGGGCAGTCCTGCCTCACGAGTCTTCCGTGAGCGGGGGGCGATCTTCGGGATCGCCCGTGCCGCGGCGTCGGGAGGCCGGCGCGGGCGAGCCGCAGGGGCGGGGCGAGCGCGGGCGGTCCAGGCAGCGCTCGACCAGGGCGTCGAGCTGCCCGAGCACGACGGCCGGCATGCCGGCCGTCTCGCCCCCCGCGCGGGCGGCACAGGCGCGGGCCAGCGCCTCGCGCGAGCGGCCCGCGGTGAGGAGGACCGTCGCGAGGGCCTCGTGGATCCGCATCGCGATGCGCGCGGCGCGATCGGGCCCGGCGGCGTGCTCGGCCCGGTCGAGGACGTCGAGCGCCAGGGCGATGCGCGCCGCATCGGCCGGGGCGCCCCGGATCGCGGCGAAGTCCAGCGCGCCGACGAGCGCCGCGCCGACGCGCAGCAGCACCTCGCCGTCTCCGGCGTCGAACGCGGTCAGCCAGCGCGCGTAGGCCAGCGCATCGGTGCGGCCCATCGCGAGAAGCAGCCCGAGCCTGCCCGACCCCCACCGGGGCTCGAGGTCGGGGTGCAGGGCGAAGGTCTCGTCGTAGACGCGCAGGACGCCCGCGAGATCGTCCGCCCTCCCGCATGCGGTCAGCGCGGCGTGCATCCGCCGGGTTTCGCGGACCTTCTCCCGCGCGAGCCCGTCGCGGTGCGCCTCGGCCACGGCCGCGAGGTCCCAGGACCCGGCGGCGACGGCCGCGAGCGGCTTGGCGAGCCGCAGGGGCGGCCCGATCCAGGCGATGCGCCCGTCGCGATCCACGATGAAGGCCTTCGGCACGCCCGACTGGTAGGAGGCCTGGAACCACGCCTGGTACGTCGGCCCGTAGACGTCTCCCGGCGCGGGCGGCGCGTCGATCGCCACCGCGTAGCGGACGGCGCTCCCCTGCGCACGCACGAGGCAGCGCACGGCATCCGGCCGGCCGAGGGCGACGGCCAGGACGGCGACCTGGGCATGGGCGGCCTGGAGCGCGGTCAGGTAGGGAAGGCTGGCCCGGGACACCGGGCAGGCCGGGGACCAGAACGCGACGATCGAGACCTGGCCGGCCGGCACGCCCGCGACGGGCTCGCCCCTGACGAAGGCCGAAAGGCTCAACCCCGGAGCGGGATCGCCCAGCAACACTTCCATCCTCGACATCGCTCTGGGCTCCCCCTGGCGCGGGTCTCGCGGATCGGGCGGCCTGTCCGCCGGCCGGACGCCGGCCCGGACCGGGCGCCGGGACGGCGGGCCGCCGCGGTCAGGCCGGGCCGATCCGGCAGACGCCGTCCGCGCAGGCCATCTCGGGCATCGGCGCGGCGGCGGCCGCGGAGGCCGCGGCGGCGCAGCGCTCCAGCAGCGCGTCGGTACCGGCCAACCATTCTGGTGCCAGGCCCGCCGTCTCGGCGAGGTCGCGGGCCGCGCGGGCGCGGGCCTGCGCCGCGTCGGCCTGCCCCGCGGTCAGGAGCGCCTGCGCGAGGGTCGCCAGAGCCTCGACCCGCTCACCCGCGCCGTCGCTCCGGGCCAGGACGGCGTGCTCCGCCTGCAGCATGGCCTCGACCGCGAAGGCGGCGATCGACGGATCGACCGGCTTCTTAGCCTCGAGGTCGCCCTGAACGGAGCGGCACAGCATGGATCCGACCTGAAAGTGGGCTGTGTCGTCGCCGGGAGACGCCGCGATCAGGTGCCGCGCGTAGTCGAGAATGTCGGGCCGTCCTTCCCAGAACATCAATCTGAGCTTGGCGTTGCCCTCAACCCGCTCGAAGTCGGGATCGGCCGCGAAGTGTTCGTCATAGGTCCGCAGCATGGCGGCCCGGTCCCCGGCCCGCGCGTGCCGCATGATCTCGGCCTGCAGCCGCGCCGCTTCGCGCGTCTTGGTGCGCACGATCATGTCCCGGTACGCCTCGGCCTTGGCGGCCAGGTCCCAGCGCCCCTCGAGGACGGCCGCGAGGGGCTCGTCGAGCTCCATCGGATGGCCGATCCAAGCGATCCTCCCGCCGCGGTCGACGATGAAGGATGCCGGGATGCCTTTCCGAAACGACGCCTCGCACCAGGCCTGGTAGCTCGAGCCGCCCGCCTCTCCGTCCGCGCGCGGCGCGTCCAGTGCCACCCGGTAGGCCATGGCCTCGCCCTGCCCGTGCACGATGTCCTTGACGCGCTCCGACGGACCTAGGGCGACGCCGAGGACGACGACCTCCGGGTGGGCCGCCTGGAGCGCGGTGAGGTGCGGAATGCTCGCCACGCACGGGCCGCAGGTCGGCGACCAGAACTCGACGACCGCGACCGTCCCGGGCACGGCGGCCTCGACCGGCTCGCCCTTGAGGAATGGGCCCAACTGGAGCTTCGGCGCAACGTCGCCGACGAGCAACTCGGTGTTCGACATGGATCTTCCCTTCGGTCTCGGCGGCCGGAAGCCGGGCGCTCCCGCGTTCGGCGGCCTCTGTCCACCTGCCAGAGATGACGGACGAGATCGGCAAAGCGTCAGTGGCCATCCGCACGTTCGTTCGCCCGACGCCGCGCATCGAGGTCCCGTCCCGGCCTCGAAATATCGCGCGGAGCGCCGACGGCCTCGTGGGCTCGTCCGACAGGCTCGGCAATGGACCGGAACGCGACGATCGAGACCCGGCCGGGCGGCACGCCCGCGACGAAGGCGGGAGGCTCAACCCCGGAGCGGGATCGCTCAGCAACACTTCCACCTTCGACATCGATCTGGGCTCCCCCTGGCGCGGGTCTCGCGGATCGGGCGGGCCGGACGCCGGCCGGACGCCGCGGTCAGGCCGGGCCGATCCGGCAGACGCCGTCCGCACAGACCATCTCGGGCATCGGGGCGGCGGCGGCGCAGCGCTCCAGCAGCGCGTCGATCCTCGCCAGCCGCGCCGCCTCCAGGCCCGCCGTCTCGGCGAGGTCGCGGGCCGCGCGGGCGCGGGCTTGCGCCGCGTCGGCCTGCCCCGCGGTCAGGAGCGCCTGCGCGAGGGTCGTCAGAACCCAGACCCGCTCCGCCGCGCCATCGCACTGGGTCAGGACGGCGTGCTCCGCCTGCAGCATGGCCTCGACCGCGAAGGCAGCGACCGCCGGATCGACCGGCTTCTTGGCATCGAGGTCGCCCTGCACGAGGCCGCACAGGACGGATCCGACCGAAAAAGGGGTTTCGTCGCCGCCGGGAGCCGCCGCGATCAGGTGCCGCGCGTAGGTGACCGCCTCGGCTTGATCGAGCGAGAACAGCGCGCGGAGCTTGAAGGTGGAATACTTCCGCTCGAGTTCCGGATGGGCGGCGAAGGTCTCGTCGAAGGCGCGCACCACGCCGGCCCGGTCCTCGGCCTTACCGCACCGAGACGCTTCTTCGAACATCCGGGCCGTCTCGCGCACCTTGGTGCGCACGATCCTGTCCCGGTACGCCTCGGCCTCGGCCTCGGCAGCGAGGTCCCAGCGGCCTTCGACGATCGCCGCGAGAGGCTCGTCGAGCTCCATCGGATGGCCGATCCAAGCAACCCTCCCGCCGCCGTCGACGATGAAGGACGCCGGGATGCCCGTCTGGAACGACGCATCGCACCAGGCCCGATGGGTCGGGCCGGTCCTCCTGCCCTCCGCGGGTGGCGCGTCCAGCGCCACCCGGTAGGCCATGGCGTCGCCCTGGCCGCGCACGAAGCCCTGGACATCCCCCCAGGGCTGCACGGCGACCCCGAGGACGACCACCTGCGGGTATCTCGCCTGGAGCGCCGAGAGGTGGGGGATGCCGCTTACGCAGGGGCCGCACCAAGGCGCCCAGAACTCGACGACGGTGGTCGTCCCCGGCGCGAAGCCGTCGACCGGCTCGCCCTCTAGGAACTCGGCCAGCTCGAGTTTCGGCGCGGCGTCGCCGACGAGCAACTCAGCGATCGACATGGGTGTGTCCTTCTCGTCGTGATCTCGGGGCGCAGGGAGCAGGCGCCCGCAAGCCCTGTCGGACGAGATCGGCAAAGCGTCAGCGGCCATCCGCGCGACCATCCGCCCGGCGCCGCGCAAAAAGGTTCCGCCTCGACCCAAAAATATTTCGCGGCGCTGACGGTTTCGCGGGCTCGTCCGTCAGGCTCGGCAAGAGGGTTGAAAAGGCGGGGGCCAACGATGGCGGCGAACACTTTCGGCACGGTGGGACGGCGCGTGCGCGGCGCGGTCTCGGCGGGGGCCCTGGCGCTCGCCCTGGCCGGCGGCTGCCGGCCGGCGCAGGCGCAGACGGTCTATGCCTTCGACGTGCCGCGCGGCGATCTCGCGGAGGTCGTCACCCGCATCGCGCGCACCGCCGGCAGGCCGATCGTCTTCCCGGCCGCTCTCGCCCGGGGCCGCATGGCCGGGCCGATCGGCGGGCGGGAGTCGGTCGAGGCGGCGCTGGGCCAGGCGCTGGCGGGCACCGGCCTGCAGGTCGCGCCCGGCGCCGGCGGCAGCCTCACCATCCGCGCGGCGTCGGGTCCCGTGGCCGGGGTGCCGGCGGGTGCCGACCTCGCCGCGATCGACGTCACCGATGCCGGCGGCATCCCCGGCGGCTCGCACGGCGACCAGGGCTTCCAGCCGGGGGATGCGGGCGAAACCATCCGCATCGGCGACGCGCCGGCCCGCGAGATCCCGATCTCGATCTCCACCGTGACGCAGAAGGTGCTCGAATCCCAGGTCGTCACCTCGACGGCTGACGCGGTGCACAATGTCGCCGGCGTGAATCTAACTCCGGCAGCTTCCGGCATCGGCCGCCCGAACTTCACCATCCGCGGCTTCACCCAGGCCAGCTATAACGTCAACGGGATGCCCAACGACACCATCGACCAGGTGCCGATCGATGCCGTCGAGCGGGTCGAGGTGCTGAAGGGACCGACCTCGATCCTCAACGGCGTGAGCGACCTCGGTGGCCTCGTCAACGTGACGCTGAAGCAGCCGACCAGCGAAACGATCCGCAACCTCACCGTCCGCTGCGGCTCCTACAACTACAAGACCATCGCCGCCGACCTCGGCGGGCGCGTCGAAGGGCTGGAGGGCACGACGTACCGCTTCGTCACGTCCGGCAACCACGCCGATCAGAACTACGCCGGGTACAAGGATCCCCACGAGATCCTGGTCGCCCCGAGCGTCCGGTGGCAGGGCCAGGACCTGATGCTCCAAGGCGACCTGCGCTACTCCCAGGCGCGGATCACGCCGGGGACCTTCGCGTTCATCCCGGCCCTCGCTTCGAGAGCCATAGCGCCGATCGTCGAGCCGCAGCGCGGCGTGCCGATCGGCAACGACTACTTCGGCGGCACCACCGAGAACCTGACCCTGTCCACGAAGCAGTCCTACGATATCGGGCGCATCTTCGGCATGGATGTCACGCTGAACAACAGCTTCGAATGGTCCGACAGAAGGTCTTCCGTCCATGTGCCGAACATTTTTCCTATCGGAAGGATCACATCCCTCTCGGGCCCCCTGCTGTTCGGGCGCATTGGGTCCGACACGAAAATCTTGAGCCTCAATGACCGTTTCGACGTAACATTAAAGTACGAGAGCGACTTGGCGAAGCAGACACTCAAGTTCGGCTACGATTACTTGAGTTCCCACGGCAATTCCAACCGAGAAAGCGACCTGTTCAGAGCGATCTTGGCGACGGGGCTGCCCGAGTTCCCGAGGCGGACCCCGAACGAAGTTCCGCTCCAAATCACCAGGACTGCGAGCACGATTCAAGGCATCTACGTCCTCGACAAGGTCGACACGCTCGATGATCGGCTTCACATTCTCGGGTCGGTCCGGCAGGACGCCTACGACTCCTCGTCCATAAACACGATCCCCTGAGCGAAGCGCTCGAGCTCGAGCGCGTCGACCAGCGACGGCCTATCCTGGGTCGCCGGAGCGGCGTTCGACGTCACGCCCTGGATGACCGTCTACGGCAATCGGTCCAACGGATATTCTCCCAATACAGGCGTGGACATTTCCGGCAACGTGCTCCCGCCCGAACAACGGGATCTGGCCGAGGTCGGCGCGCGCTTTGCCCTGTTCGACAAGCGCCTCAACCTGACGACGTCCTTCTACGATCTCGTGCGCACGAACGTCGCGATCCCCGATCCGACGGATCCGAGCGGGCTGACGCAGATTGTCGTGGGGGGGCAGAACAGCAAGGGCATGGAGATCGAGGTCCAGGGCGAGGTTCTGCCCGGCCTCAACCTCATCGCCAGCCTCACGAGCCAGACCTTCGAGGCCGGGCAGGACACGAATGCCTACAATCTCTACGGCCATCCAAAGCATCTCGCCAGCCTGTGGGGGACGTATACGCTGCAGGACGGCCCCCTCGCCGGGCTGACCTTCGGGGGCGGCGTGCGCTACGTCGGAACCTTCCTGACCTCACCCGATCGCGCGACCGTGTACCGCATCAATGGATACGACACCTTCGACGCCGCGATCTCGTACGACCGGCCCGACTATACGATCAGCCTCAAGGTCGACAACATCCTGAACAGGTACTCGCTCGTGCCGTCCCTGATCACGACCTACCTGGCCCCCATCCAGGGCCGCAACGTGACGCTGCAGGCGACCTACCGCTTCTGACCATCACGACCGACCGCACGGCCCCGCCATGCCAGGCGCCCCGGCCCCGTCGACGACGCGGTCGGGTCGACGCCGGGCGCGGGCCCTCGGCCCGGGCGGGCCGGGGCCGGGTTCGCGACGCGCGGCTCTCGCAGCAGGCCCCGCAGGTCGCTCATGCCGGCCCGGCGGGCCGGCACCAATCGTCGAGGACAATTTCATGATCTGGCTCGGTGCCACCCTCATCGCCGCCTCCGCGGCGGTGCTTTCGGCCGAGGGCTTCGGCCTGGGGTCCCACCGGCTGCTGGCCGGCTTCCTCGTCCTGGCCGCCGCGGCGAGCTTCCGCGCGGGGCCGGTCTCGGCCTTCCACCGGGTGCTGATGGCCCTGTTCGGCTGCGAGGCGGCCGTCCTCGCGCTGAACGTCCTCGCCGATGCGGGCGGCCTGCTCGCGGACCGGCCGCCGGCGCTCACCGTCACCGAGCCGGTGGTGATGACGCTCTGCCTGTCGGTGGCGGCGTTGCGCGTCCTGGCCGGCCTCCCGGTCGTGCGCCGGGCGCTCGCGATCGCCGACCGCTTCTTCGCCTCGCCGGAGCGCACGCACATGACTATCCTCGGCCGACGCCTCGCGATCCCCGACCGGGTGCTCGCGCGCGTCGGCGTCGTCGTGATCGTGCTCCTCAACCAGGTCGTCGTCGTCTTCCAGATCCAGACGCTCCTCATCTCGTCGCGCTTCATGGACGCGCTGCAGGCCTATGACGGCCCGACCTTCTGGCACACGCTCCTCGTCACGATGCCGCTCTGGCTGCTGCCCTACCTCTGCTTTTACCTGCTGCATCATATCCTGACCGCGCTCCTGGCGGTGCGCTGGCGCCGGAGCATGAGCGCCGACTACACCCGGCGCTGGATCGCGACGGGCGCGCATTACCGGATGGGGCTCGCCGGCCCCGGGACCGACAACCCGGACCAGCGCATCCAGGAGGACGTTCCGCTCTTCATCGACGGGGGCCATGGCGGCGGCTCCGGGGTCGTCGACCTCACCTTCAGCGTGATCGGCACGTTCAGCTCGTTACTGGCCTACGCCCTGATCCTCTGGAAGCTCTCGGACAAGCTGCGCCCGTTCGGGCCGGACATCGTCATCCCCGGCCTGCTGCTCTGGGCCGCGGTCCTGTACGCGGTGGTGATCACGGCGGTGACGATCGCGATCGGCCGCCCGCTGATCCCGCTCTCCTTCCGCCGCCAGCACGTCGAGGCGGATTACCGCTACGGCCTCGCGCGCCTGCGCGAGTACGGCGAGCAGATCGCCCTGATGGCCGGCGGACGCACCGAAGCCGGCATCGCCGACCGGCTGTTCGGCCACGTGCAGCGCAACGCCTACGCGATGATCGTGATGACGGCCGGCCTCTCGCTCTTCCAGGTGACCTGCACGCTGCTGAGCCACAATCTGCCCTACATCGCCCTCGGCGCCCTGTTCCTCACGCATCAGGTGACGCTGGGCGACCTCAGCCAGGCTGCCGCCGCGTTCGGGTCGGTGTCCGCCGCGCTGACCTTCTTCTCCGCGCGGTTCACGAGCCTCGCCGCGCTGAAGGCCGTCATCGACCGCCTGTTCAGCTTCGACGACGCCCTCGACCGCATGGCGGCGCCGGGGGGCGGCCGCGTGGAGGTCGGCCGGGACGGGGCGATCGCGCTGGCGGAGGCCGCCATCCGCCTGCCCGACGGGACCGCCCTGGCCGAGGGCCTGTCGCTGCGCTTCGTGCCCGGGGAGAACGTCCTGATCACCGGGCCGTCCGGCACCGGCAAGTCGACGCTGTTCCGGGTGCTGGCCGGGATCTGGCCGCACTGGAGCGGGCGGATGAGCCTGCCGGAGGGGGCAAGCCTCCTCGTGCTGCCGCAGGCGCCCTACCTCCCGGTCGGCTCGCTGCGGGCGGCGGTGAGCTACCCGGCGCCGGCCGACGCCTTCGCGGACGAGGCGGTGGCCGCTGCGCTCCGCGACGCGGGCCTCGGCCACCTCGCCGCCTCCCTCGACCGCGACGAGAACTGGTCGCAGACGCTGTCGGGCGGCGAGCGGCAGCGCGTCGCGATCGCGCGCGCCCTGCTGGCGACGCCCGACTGGCTGCTGCTCGACGAGGCGACCTCGGCGATGGATCCGGCGCTGGAGCGCCAGGTCTACGAGACCCTGAAACGGCGGCTGCCGCAAACGACGCTGATCTCGATCGGCCACCGCGACAACCTGATCGCCCACCATGCACGCCGGATCGACGTGCCGCGCGACGGCGACGGCTTCCGCTGCCCGCTCGCCGCGCAGGCCGCCTGAGCGCGCGGCCCGATGCAGGAGCCTTCGATCGACGGGCACCGCCCGACCCCGGACCGCAGCTGGCTGCGAGACGCCCTCGACGCCGTGGGCGCGGAAGCGGCACGCAGCGCCGACACGCACCTGCTGCGCGTGCCGCTCGCCGGCCGGGCGGGGATCGACCTCTACGTGAAGGACGAATCCGCCCACGCGACCGGCAGCCTCAAGCACCGCCTCGCCCGCTCGCTGTTCCTCTACGGGCTGTGCAACGGCTGGATCGGGCGCGACACCACCGTCGTCGAGGCGTCGAGCGGCTCGACCGCCGTCTCGGAAGCCTACTTCGCGCAGATGCTCGGGCTGCCCTTCGTGGCGGTCATGCCGGCCTCCACCGCGGCCGAGAAGGCGGCGCAGATCGCACGCTTCGGCGGCCGCAGCCACTTCGTGGACGATCCCGCCGCGGTCCACGCCGAGGCCGCGCGGATCGCGGCCGGGACCGGCGGCCACTTCATGGACCAGTTCACCCATGCCGAGCGGGCGACCGACTGGCGGGGCAACAACAACATCGCGCAATCGATCTTCGGCCAGCTGGCGCGGGAGCGCTTCCCCGTGCCGGCCTGGATCGTGGTGGGGGCGGGGACGGGCGGCACCTCGGCGACGATCGGGCGCTACCTGCGCTACCGGGGCCATCCGACGCGCCTCTGCCTCGCCGACCCCGAGGCCTCGGTGTTCCACCGCCACCTCGCCGATCCCGCGGTGACCTCCGCCCGCGGGCCGTGCTCGGTCGTGGAGGGCATCGGCCGGACCCGGCTGGAGCCGTCCTTCCTGCCGCTTCTCATCGACCGCTGGGTCGCGGTGCCGGATGCGGCGAGCCTCGGTGCGGCGCGGGTGCTGGCGGAGGTGCTGGGGCGCTCGTGCGGCGGCTCGACGGGCGCCAATCTCTGGGCCTGCGCGCAGGTGATCGACGGGATGGCGGCGCGCGGCGAGAGCGGCTCGGTCGTCACCCTGCTGTGCGATTCGGGCGAGCGCTACCGCAGCACGCATCTCGACGACGCATGGGTCTCGGCCCGGGGCCTCGACCTGCGCGAGCCGATGCGCGCCATGGCCGCCTTCCTCGCGGGCGTCGCGCCGGTCGGGCCGACGCTCGCGACGCCCCCTCGGAGCTCCGCACATGCCTGAACCGATCGAGGCAGGACCCGCCCGCCGTCACAGCGTCCTGGAGGATGGGCTCGGGATCCTGGTCGGGACGCTCCTGGCCAGTTTCGGCGTGGTGCTCTACGCCCGGGCTGCGCTGCTCGTGGGCGGGGTCGTCGGCCTCGCGCAGGTGCTGGCCTTCATCAGCCCGGTGCCCCTCTGGCTGGGCCTGTTCCTCCTCAACCTGCCCTTCTACGGGTTCGCCCTGCGCACGAGCGGACGCGCCTTCGTCCTGCGCACGCTGCTCGCCGTGACGCTCGAATCCGTGGTCGCGCGGGAGGCTGCCGGCTGGCTCGAGATCGCCGCAATCGATCCAACCTTCGCAGCGGTCGCGGGCGGCGCCCTGATTGGCGTCGGGCTGTTGTGCCTGTTCCGGCACGACACGAGCCTCGGCGGCATCGGCATGCTCTCGGTCTACCTGCAGGCACGCTACGGCCTGCGCGCGGGCGGGGTCCAGATGGCCTGCGACCTCGCGATCCTCGCGGCCGGCTCCTGCCTTCTGCCGGCCCAGAACCTCGTCCTCTCGGTCCTCGGCGCGATCGTGATGAACGGCGTGCTCGTCGTCCACCACCGCGCGGATCGCTACGTCGGCGTCACCCGGGTGCTGCGCACCGGCATGCACGAACCCTCGAAAACTGCGTCACCGAGCTGTCGCTTTTCCAGCCTCGTCCGTCAGAACAGGTGGGACCGACGTGTTCCTGGCTGCAGGGGGACGAAATAATGCGCATACTGACGAGCAATCGCACCGGGGGCCGGGCGAGAGCAACGATAGGGCGGATCGCCGGCACGTTCGGTCTGTTGGCGGCGCTTTGGGCGTTGCCGGTGCAGGCGCAAGGCCCTGTCCCCGCCGCCGACGGCGTCGCGTCGCCTGCGGCGCCGACCGTGGAGGTTCTTCCGGCCACGATCGCCGTGGAGGTCAAGCCCGAGGCGGCCGCCGGCGCCGCGCCGCCGGCGGCCGGGGCCTCGCCGGCCCCGGCGGCCAAGCCGCACCGCGACCTCTCGCCGTTGGGCATGTTCCTGAACGCGGACCCGGTGGTGCAGGGCGTGATGGTGCTGCTCGCCGCGGCCTCGGTCCTGACCTGGACGATCCTGCTCGCCCGGGCGCTGGGCCTTCTGCTGGCCAAGCGCCGCCTGCGGGCGAGCCTCGCGGCGATCCGCGCGGCGACGAGCCTGGACGACGCCGCCCGTCAGGTCCGGCACGGCCTCGGGGCGCAGCTCCTCGTCGAGACCGAGGAGGAGCTCGCCCTCTCCCAGGGATTGCCGAGCGAGGGCATCAAGGAGCGCGTCGCCATCGCCCTCGAGCGGATCGAGGCGGCCGCCGCCAAGCGCATGGCGGTCGGCATCTCCATCCTGGCCACGATCGGCTCGGTCGGCCCCTTCGTCGGCCTGTTCGGGACGGTCTGGGGCATCATGCGCAGCTTCATCGGCATCGCGAACTCCAACACCACCAACCTCGCCGTGGTCGCCCCCGGCATCGCCGAGGCGCTGCTCGCCACCGGCATCGGCCTCGTCGCGGCGATCCCCGCCGTGGTGATCTACAACGGGCTCGCGCGCAGCGTCGTCGCCTACCGCATGCTGGCGACCGACGCGGTGGCCCTGATCATGCGCCACCTGTCGCGCGACCTCGATCGGCGCGAGGCCGGCACCTTCCCGGCGCCCGGCAAGGCCGCCCGGCTGCGCGTGGCGGCGGAGTAGCGCGATGGCCGTCCGGCTCGGATCCCACGCCAACGGCGACCTCGCCGAGAACGCCGAGATCAACATCACGCCGTTCATCGACGTGATCCTGGTGCTGCTGATCATCTTCATGGTCGCCGCCCCCCTGTCGACGGTGGACGTCGCGGTCGAGCTGCCGACCGCGAGCGCGCCCCAGCAGGCCCGTCCCGACAAGCCCGTCTTCGTCAGCGTGCGGTCGGACCTGACCGTGGCGCTCGGCGAGGACGCGGTGGATCGGGCCGCCCTGGGCGGCGCCATCGACGCGGCGACCAAGGGCAACAAGGATGAGCGCGTCTTCCTGCGCGCCGACCGGGGCGTGCCCTACGGCGAGCTGATGGGGGTGATGAACCTTCTGCGGGCGGCGGGCTACCTCAAGGTCGGGCTCGTGGGCCTCGAGGACGTCGGCGGGGGGCAGCCATGATCCACCCGCCGCCGGAAGCCTTCGTGCGCGCCGTCGAGGCGGTGCGCCTGCGCCGGGAGGCGCTGAGCCGCACCCGGTCGCCCGGGCGGATCCTCGGCTGGGCGGCGGCGGCGGGCCTCACCCTCGGCCTGCATGCGGGACTCTACCTCCTCCTGACCCGCCGGGACGATCCGCCTCCCGCCTGGCCGGAGATGCCGGCGGCGGTGATGATCACCCTGTCCCCGATCGCGGTGACCGCGCGCTCGGAGGTCGACAACACCACCACCGGGCCGCCCGCGGACGCCCGCACGCAGGCCGAGCCCGAGCCGGTGGAGGAGGCCCCGCCGCCCCCGGCGCCCGAGCCGGTCGTCGACGTCCCGCCGCCCCCGCCGGACGTGAAGCCGCAGGCCGTGCTGCCTCCGAAGCCGCCCGAGGCGAGGGCGGCCGAGAAGCCGGTCGAGAAGGAGAAGCCGAAGAAGCCGGTCGAGAAGCCCAAGCCCGTCGATCGCAAGCCGAAGCCGGTCGAGACGCGCAAGCCGGTCGAGCGCAAGGAGAAGCCGAGCGTGGCCGCGCGCGCCGGCGGCGGGCCGCGGTCGGATCGGCGGACGGCCGACGTCACCGCGGCCGCCGCCGCCGGGTCGGCGGTGAGCGAGGCCTCGCGGGCGAGCTGGCAGAACGAGGTCCGGGCCAGGATGGTGCGGGCCAAGCGCTTCCCGTCCGAGGCGCGCGGCCAGACGGGCGTCGCGGTGGTCGCCGTCACCTTCGGGGCGGGCGGCAGCGCGTCCGGCGTCAGGCTGGTCACCTCCTCGGGCAACGCCGCCTTCGACGCCGAGGCCATGGCGGTGATGTACCGGGCCGCCCCCTACCCGCCGCCGCCCGGCGGCCGCACCACCAGCCTGACGGTGCCGCTCGTGTTCCGCCGTTAGGCCCCCGTCGCCCGACACGTGGCCGCTCGATGGCGAGCGGTCGCGCCCGCCCGCTCCCCGACCGCCGCGGACGAACCGCGGCTTCCCGCAGAGGCCCCTCCCATGATCCCTTCGACCGGCCCGCATCGCGTCGATCCCGTCCTCGATCCGGGCGGCGCCGCGTCCCCGGGCCTTTCGGTGACCGGCACCCGGCTCGCCAACGGCCTGCAGGTCGTCGCGATCCCCGATCGCCGCAGCCCGATCGTCACGCACATGGTTTGGTATCGCAACGGCGCGGCCGACGACCCGCCGGGCAAGTCGGGCATCGCGCACTTCCTCGAGCACCTGATGTTCAAGGGAACCCGGACCCATCCGGCGGGGCACTTCACCCAGGTGCTGGCGGCGCTGGGCGGCCAGGAGAACGCCTTCACCGCCTACGACTTCACCTGCTACTTCCAGCGCGTCCCGGCCGAGCACCTCGCCCTCTGCATGACCTACGAGGCCGACCGCATGCGCAACCTCGTCCTGACGGACGAGGCGGTGGCGAGCGAGCGCGACGTGGTCCTGGCCGAGCGCGGCATGATCTGCGACTCGGACCCGGGCGCGCTCCTGCACGAGGCCGTCGCGACCGCGGCCTTCCCCGCCCATCCCTACGGCCGCCCGGTGATCGGCTGGCGCCACGAGATCGAGGGCCTCGGGCGCGCGGACGCCCTCGCGTACTACGAGCGCTTCTACACGCCGTCGAACGCCATCCTGGTCGTGGCCGGCAACGCCGAGCCGGAGCGGGTGCACGCCATGGCCGAGGCCGCCTACGGGGCGATCCCGGCGGCCGGGGCCGCGCCGGAGCGCCGCCGGGTGCAGGATCCGCCCGCCCGCGCGCAACGGCGGATCACGCTCGCCGATGCCAAGGTGCGCCAGCCGCACATGGCGCGGGTGTTCGCCGTGCCGTCCTACGGCACGGGCCGGCCCGGCGAGGCGGAGGCCTTCGAGGTGCTGGCCGTCCTCCTCGGCCACGGCCCGACCTCCGTCCTGCACACCCGGCTCGTCGTCGGGCGCCGCTGCGCGACGGCGATCGGCGCCGGGTACTCGGGCGCGCACATGCTGGAGCAGGCGCAGCTGTCGATCTCGGGCGTGCCCGCATCCGGCACCACGCCCGAAGCGCTCGACGAGGCCGTCGAGGAGATCCTGAGCGCGCTCGCCGAGTCCGGCTTCGCGGCCGAGGACGTGGTCCGGGCCAAGCGTCACCTCGTGGCCGCGGCGCTCTACGAGCGCGACAGCCAGTCGTCGCTGGCCCAATGGTACGGCACCCTCCTCGCCTGCGGGCTCGACCTCGAGGCCATCGGCGCCTGGGTGTCCCGCGTCGAGGCGGTGACGCCCGAGGCGCTGCGGGCCGCCCTGCTCACGCTCGACCGGCGCACCGGCGTGTCCGGCTACCTCCGCGACGACGCCGCAGCGGCCCGACTCCCCCGAGAGGCGATCCCATGACGATCCACGTCCCCCCCGTCTCCCTCGCCGAGCGGGTCCGATCGGTCCGCAGCCCCGGCGGGATCGAGGCCTGGCTCTTCGAGGACCACGCCCTGCCGATCCTGTCGGCGAGCATCGGCTTCCGGGGCGGTGCCGCGCTCGACCCGCCGGGCAAGGCGGGCACCGCGCTGCTGATGGCCCGGCTGCTCACGGAGGGCGCCGGCCTCCTCGACAGCGAGGGCTTCGGCCGGGCGCTCGCCGACGACGCGATCCGCCTGTCGTTCGGCCTGGAGCGGGACGGCCTGCGGGCGCGCCTGCGGACCCAGTCCAGCACGGTGGACAGGGCCTTCGCGCTCCTGCGGCTCGCGGTGAACGAGCCGCACTTCGCCCCTGCGCCCCTGGCGCGGGTGCGAAGTGCGGCGACCGCCGGCGTGCGGCAGAGCCTCGCCGATGCCGGCCAGACCGCGCATCTGGCGTTCTTCGCGCGCGGCTTTGCCGGCCACGCCTACGCGAGCCCGGCCGCAGGCGACCTCGCGAGCCTCGAGGCGATCGACGGCGCCGACGTCGTCGCCCTGCATCGCCGCATGCTCACCCGAACGGGCCTCCTCGTCGCCGTGGTCGGGGCGATCGGCCCGGAGGCGCTGGCAGGGTTGCTCGACAAGGCCTTCGCGGACCTGCCCGAGGGCGAGGCGGCGGCCACGCCGCCCGTCGCGCTCGCCGGCCTGGGCGAGCGCGAGGTCGTCCGCCTCGACGTCCCGAACGCCGCGATCGTCCTCGGACGGCCGGGCATCCGCCTCGACGATCCGGACTTCACGGCCTCGCAGGTCGTGAACCACTGCTTCGGCGGCGGCACGTTCACCGCGCGCCTGATGCGGGAGGTCCGGGAGAAGCGTGGCCTGTGCTACGCGATCGGGTCGGGGTTGGACGCCGCCGCGGCGGCCTGCACGCTCAGGATCTCGACCTCGGTCGCCAACGCGCGGGTCGGCGAGACGCTGGCCGTCGTCGCCGACGAGGTCGCGCGGCTCGCCTCGGACGGGATCGGCCCGGACGAGCTGGAGGCGGCCAAGAGCGCCATGATCGGCGCCTACGGGCTGAACTTCGACACCTCGGTGTCGATCGCCGAGCTGCTCCTCACCCTGCAGTTCCAGGGGCGGGGGCGCGATTGGCTCGACGCGCGCAACCGGCGCATCGCCGCGATCACGACGGAGGATGCGGCCCGTGCGATCGGCCGCCTCTTCGGGGACGGGGCGATGCTCACGACGATCGCCGGCGATCCGCCGGCCGGAGCCGACGCCTGACTGGATCGGGACGGCATCCCGCCGGCCCGGCGCCCGCGAGGCGCGCATCGAGACGAGGGGGAGCAAGCGGATGAGGACGATGGTTCATGCGGCCGTGATGGCGGCGGCGATCCTGGCCGAGCCCGGCCTGGCGGCGGCGCAGGCGAGGCGCCCCGATCCCGGCCTGGAGCTCGGCGGCCAGGACTCGCAGTACAACAGCGACACCAAGGCGATGCGCAACCAGCTGCAGGGCGGGGCGAAGGAGCTCGGCGCCGCGGCGGCCCCCGCGCCGGTCCGCAAGGCGGCCCGGCCCGAGAAGACGTTCGGCCCCGACCTGGCCGCCTTCGTGGCCGCCCCGGTCGGCGTGATCGTGACGCCGATCAACGCGGGCCTGCGCGCCTTCGACGCCGCGATGGCGCCCCTGAACGACGCCCTGCGGCCGATCACCGGTCCCCTGGTGCTGGCGCCGCCCCCCACCCCGGTGCCGGTGCCGGTGGGACCCGGCAAGTAGGCGGCCCATCCAGGGGCGCGAAGCAGGACCTCGGGACGCCGCGGGCGGCCCCAGGCCCGGCTTCGCGCCGCCTCGCCGGGAGATCCGCATTGCGCCACCGCTTGACCCCCGAGGTCGCCGCCCGCTTCGCCGTCGTGACGCTCGGGCATGTCACCCGGGAATATCCGAACCACCTGGCCCATGTGCTGCGGGGACCGGAGGATGCGGCCACGCCGGCGACGCTGCACCCGGTCTTTTACGGCAGCTACGATTGGCACTCGTGCGTCCACGGCCACTGGCTCCTGGCGCGCCTGCTCCGCCGCTTCCCGGACAGCGCCGAGGCGCCCGCGATCCGCGCCCTGTTCGATCGCCAGCTGACGGACGAGAAGATCGCCGGCGAGTGCGCCTATCTCGCCGCCCCGACCGCGCGGGGGTTCGAGCGCCCCTACGGATGGGCCTGGCTCCTGAAGCTCGCCGACGAGCTGCGGCACCTGCCGGAGACGCGATGGTCCCGCGCGCTCGCCCCCCTCGCCGGATTGTTCGCGCAACGCTTCCGGGACTTCCTGCCGATCGCCGGCCACCCGGTGCGCGTCGGCACCCACCCCAACACCGCCTTCGGCCTGCGGATGGCCTTCGACCATGCCGAGGGAACCGGCGACGCGGCCCTGGCCGGGCTCCTCGCCGACACGGCCGAGGCCTGGTACGGCGAGGATGTCGACTGCCCGGCCTGGGGCGAGCCGGGGGGCGACGAGTTCCAGTCGCCCAGCCTGATCGAAGCGGAATGCATGCGAAGCCTGCTCCCGTCGGCGCGCTTCCTCCCGTGGCTCGATCGCTTCCTGCCGCGCCTCGCGCACGGCCAGCCCGCAACTCTGTTCGCGCCGGTCGTCCCGACGGATCGCAGCGACGGCAAGATCGCCCATCTCGACGG
This sequence comes from Methylobacterium sp. E-025, assembly GCF_022829705.1. Lineage (NCBI taxonomy): Bacteria > Pseudomonadati > Pseudomonadota > Alphaproteobacteria > Hyphomicrobiales > Methylobacteriaceae > Methylobacterium > Methylobacterium sp. E-025. Next base: position 100,270 of record NZ_JAKSYR010000091.1, on the reverse strand, counting down.
TCTCAACCTGAGCCGGGCCTGGTGCTTCCGCGCGCTGGCCGAAGCCCTGCCGTCGGGCGATCCCCGCCGGCCGATGATGCTGGAAGCAGCCGAGGCGCATCTCGACGCCAGCCTCCCGCACCTGACGACGCACTACATGGGCGCCCACTGGCTCGCCAGCTTTGCGGTGCTGACGATGGATACGGAAGCCGCGAACGCCCGGGAGGGATGACCTTCGAGCCGGAGGAGCGGGGCGGCCCGGAGCGGCAGCCGAAAACGCCGACCGCCGATCCGCGACGGTCGGTCAAACGACAAAGCATGCCAACCGTTGCGACAGGCTCTCTCACCGCGCCCACGCCGCTTGGGCGAGCCTGAGTCGGAACAAATCGGGCTGAAACAGCCTGAGTGTGCGGGGCAGCATCGGCCGACGCCGTGCGGCCGACAACATCGTCTGGGGATGCGACGCGCCATGGTCATGATCATCATCTGCTTCCTGGCGCCGTGGCTGGCGATGTTCCTGCGCGGGAAGGTGATCCAGGGCATCCTGTGCATCCTCCTCCACATCACCGTCATCGGCTGGATTCCGGCAACGATCTGGGCCCTGGTGGTCACGCGCAAGGAAGCTGCGTAGGGGCGTCGGACCCGGGGAGGCTTTCATGCAGAGCAGGCTCGCGAAGACGATCATCGGGGCGATCCTCGCCGTCGCCCTGGCCGTCGCCGTATCCTACGGCTTGATCACCCAGCAGACCGCCGATCAGATCCAGACGAAGGCCGACCAGACATTGCAGACCGGCCCTGGTGTTCCGCCGGCCGGGCCCGGGCAGCCGGCGCCGGCGCCGCCGAACCCACAGGCGCCGACGCAGCCCGGCACGACGCCGGCAACCCCACCCGCGGCGCCGCGGCCATGAGGAGGTCGCAGCCGGCACCGAGGCGCGAGATGTCGGATCCGCCGCGATGAGGTCGAAGGGCCGCTCCGCATGAGGGCGCCTCCGGACCCGGCAGGCTCCCGGAGTGCACCTCCATCCGAAGGATAGGCCCATGCTGATGACCGTGCTTCTGCTGGCCTTCCTCGGCATCCTCGTGGTGATGCTGGTCACGCGCCGGCATATCGGACGGCTCGGATCGCTGGCGACGCTGATCGCAGCCGCGGCGCTGGCCCTCTGGCTGATCGACAGCGGCCTGGTCCCGGGGTCCAAGGGCCCGCTCGAGGGCGACCGGGCGACGACGTTTCGCGACCGGTGATCGCCGTTAGTCGACGGGCGCGGTCGCGCCGAGATCCCGACCGGCTGCGCCCTTGCGCCGCCGGTCATCCGCGCCTTCGGCTTCGTTCGGCGCGGCCTCGGCCGCGTCGGCTCGGAAATGGCTTCGGCTCGGCGAAGGACGACCGGCAGCGTGCCGGCCGAGGTCGCAGGCAGCCGGCACTTCGAGCATCGCGATCCTAGCGCGCAGCGTCCTTCCGGCGCGCCACGAGATCCAGGTCGACGCCGACCTCGAGGGCGACCCATTGGCCCGACGCCCACGGCCCCTGCCCGACGCCGAAATCGGTGCGCACGAGATCGAGATGCCCGGTGGCGTGAGCGGCATCGCCGGCAAGGGTGAGGCGGAAGGGCAGGGTCGCGTCGCGGCGGATGCCGCGGATCGTGAGGCTGCCGACGGCCTCGTAGGCGTCGCCGCCCCTGGGCACGAAGCGCGTCGCCTCGAAGCGGGCCTGAGGCGTCGCCTTGGTGGCGAACCAGTCGGCCTGCGGCAGGGCCTCGTCACGCTGGACGTCGCCGGTCTCGGCGCTGGCGAGGTCGACGGTCACCAGCGCATGCCCGGTCTCCGGGGCGGCCGGGTCGAAGGCGATCTCGGCCTCGAAGCGCTTGAAGCGGCCCTTGAACGGGACGCCGACCTGAACCCCCGAGAAGCCGAGGCGGCTCTTGGCCGGATCGACGGCCCAATCCGCGGCCTCGGCGCAGGCGGGTGCGGCGAGGATCGCGGCGGCGAGCAGCAGGCGATACGTCATCGGGGCGAAACCTCGCGGCGGGTGGGGCCGAGCGACGGCAGCATCCGCCGCAGGGTGTCGTCCCGCAGGACGAAATGGTGCCGCAGGGCGGCGCCGGCATGCAGCACGAGAAGGGCGATCAGGAACCAGGCGCCGGACGCATGGACCAGCTTCGATCCGGCCTCGACCGCCGCCTTGTTCGGGAGGTCCGTGACGATCGGCAGATGCGGCCAGGGCACGACGCCGTACAGGACCGTCGGGATGTTGAACGGCGAGGCCGAGACCAGCGCCCAGCCGACCAGGGGCATCGCGATGATCAGGGCGTAGAGCACGGCGTGGGCGAGATGCGCCGCGCCCCGCTCCAGGGCCGGCATCGCCGCCGGCAGGGGCGGGGGCCTGTGGAAGGCGCGCCAGCCGAGCCGGAGCAGCGACAGCACGAGCACGGTGATGCCGACCGACTTGTGCCACTGGTAGAGCTGGAACCGGCGCATCGGCGCCAGGTCCGCATGCGTCATCGCGAGGCCGATGCCGAGGAGCGCGAGCACCAGGGCCGCGATCGCCCAGTGGAAGGCGATCGCGACGCGGGTGTACCGGAGCGGGGCAGGGGCCACGGCATCGGGCATGGTCGTTCCTGGCATCGCGATCTCGGGGCCGCGGTCGTGCGCGGCTTGGGCCTATTCGGTGCGCTCGAACGCGCCGGCGATGGTGAGGTGCAGCTCGTCGCCGATCAGCGGCACGTAGGTCTTCACGCCGAATTCCGAGCGCTTGATCGTGCCCTTGGCGTCGAAGCCGACCGTGTACTTCTTGCTCAGCGGGTTCACGCCGGCGCCGACCAGGGTCACGTCGAGGGTCACCGGCTTGGTCACGCCGTGGAGCGTCAGGTTGCCGGCGACCTTGGCCTTGTCCTTGCCCTCGGGCGTGACCTTGGTCGAGACGAAGGTCATCTCCGGGTACTTGGTCGCGTCGAGCCACTGGTCGCCCTTCAGCTCGTCGGTGAGCTTGGAGCTGGTGGTGGTGACCGACGCGACGGGTATCGTGATCTTGAGGCTGCTCTGGGCCGGGCTCTTCGGCTGGAGGTCGAGGGTGCCCGAAACCTCGGAGAAGCCGCCGGAATAGTTCGAGAAGCCCATGTGCGACACGGTGAACCCGACCTGGGTGTGGCCGGCATCGACCGCGTAGGCGCCGGCCTGGATCTGGGCCGGGTCGCGGGTCGGCGGTGTCTGCGCCAGCGCCGGGGCGGCGGCGAGCATGAGTGCGATCGACAGGGCGGAGGGGCTGAAGGGCTTCACGAAGAGCTCCGGGCTCGCTGGCACGGCGGGATGCGCCGTTCGGAGGCGCCGAGATAGGCCGCTTCCCAGCGGGGCGGAAGCGCGGTAACCGGAGACGCATGGTTGCGATTCCGGAAACCTTCACCGGGCATCTCGACGACGTGCGTGCCTTCTGCGCGGTGGTCGACCTCGGCAGCGTGACCCAGGCGGCGGCCTTCGTGCGCGAGACCAAGGGCAGCGTCAGCCGCCGCGTCTCGCGGCTGGAGGCGGTGCTCGGCGTGACGCTGCTGGCGCGAACCTCGCGCGCGGTCTCGCCGACGGCCGACGGGCTGGCCTTCCACGCCCGCGCCCAGGAGAGCCTTGCGCTCCTCGACGAGGCTTTGGAGACGGCGCGCGGCGCCCGAACCGAACCGCGCGGGCACCTGCGCGTCACCGCCTCCATCGATTTCGGCGTCGAGGTGCTGCCCGATCTCGTGGCGAGCTTCCGCGCGCGCTACCCGCAGATCACGATCGAACTGCTGATCACCGACAACCGGCTGGACCTCGCCGCCAACCGCGTCGACCTCGCCCTGCGGCTCGGCGGCGCGCATCCGGACAGCGGCTACATGGCGCCGATCCTCGCCGAGCTGACGATCGGCCTCTACGCCGCCCCGGCCTATCTCGCCCGGAAGCCGGCTCCGGCCGACCTCGCCGGGCTCTGCGACCACGACGTGGTGTTCTCGCGCGAGCGCGTCGGCGCCTCGCAGATCGCGGTGTCGGACCGGCTCGGGCGCGAGGCGCTGATCGACGTGCGCCCGGTGGTGCGGGCGACGGATTTCGCCACCGTGCTGCGGTTGACGCTGGCCGGCGTCGGCATCGGCCACATCCCGAGCCTCGTCGCCGCGAAGGCGCTGGGCGCCGGCACGCTGGTTCCGGTGATGCCCGATTGGGCGAGCCGCGGCGGGACGCTCCGGGCGGTCAGCCTCGCGGGGCGCGAATTGCCGGCGCGGGTCCGGCTGTTCCGCGAGCATGTCCGCGCGGAGGTGGCGCGCGCGTCGTCCGGTCGGCGGCTCCATGATCCGGCCTGACGGCGTCTGCCGGCTCCCGGCCTCGTCGCGAGGCCGGGAGGGTCGGCACGGCCGGGCATGCCCGGAGCGCTCAGTCGACGGCCGCGGCTTCCAGCGTGACGGCCTTGGTCCGGGAGGGCTGGACCAGGATGCGGTCGCCGACGCGGCTGATCTCGATCGTCTCGGCGGGCGAGTCGGCCGGGCGCGGGGTCGAGAGCGTCACGCTCTGGTCGTCGGCCAGGACCGTCTCGAAGCGGACGGCGGGGGCTGCGGCGCGCGGCGCCAGGGTGACGACGACGCGATACCCTTTCGGCTCGGCGGTGTAGTAGGCGACGCCGGACAGGGTCCCGAGGTCGACGCTGCCGGCCGCGGCCGGCTTGATCTCGGCTGCGCCTGCACTGCCGAGGCCGGCGGTGAGGGCGACGATGGCCGCGAGGGCGACGGTGCGGCTGCGAGTCGTGATGGACATGATCGTGAGACCTTCGTGCTGCCAAGGGCCCGATGCCCTTGCCTTGGTCACGAATATGTTCTGCAGTGCAGCATGGATCAAACCGATCGTATCGCTGATGACTATCGATCACATCGATCTTAGCCGCATCGACCTGAACTTGCTCGTCGCCCTCGACGCGATGCTGGCCGAGCGCAGCGTGACCCGCGCCGCGGCTCGCATCGGCATCGGCCAGTCGGCGATGAGCTCGAGCCTCGCCCGCCTGCGCCGGATGTTCGACGACGAGCTGCTGACCCGCGCCCCCGACGGCATGCGGCCGACGCCACGCGCCCTGGCGCTGGCCGAGCCCGTCCGCGCGGCCCTGCGGCAGATCCAGGCGATCGTCCGGCGCGAGGCGGCGTTCGATCCGGCCACGACCGAGCGGACCTTCACGGTCAGCCTGCCGGACAGCACCGAGGTCCTGCTCGGGCCCCGGCTGCTCGGCTACCTGCGCGCCGAGGCGCCGGGCATCCGCCTGCTGCTGCGCTCGGTCGACCGCACGCACATCCTGGAGGAGCTCGACGCCGACCGGGTCGACCTCGCCATCGGCTTCGGGTTCGAGGGGCAGACCCATCACAAGCAGCGCCTGCTCTACCGCGACACCTACGTCTGCCTGTTCGACGCCGGCCAGGTCGGGCTCGCGCCGCCGATCTCCCTGGACGACTACCTGCGCTTCCCGCACATCCTGACCAGCCTGCGCGAGACCGCCCACGGTGTCGTGGACGACGCGCTGGCCAAGCTCGGGCGGGCGCGGACGCTGGCGCTGACGACGCCGCGGTTCCTGGTGGTGCCGTTCCTGGTGCGCGCCGCCCCGGTGATCACGACGATGCACGCGCGGCTCGCCACCTACTTCGCCGACGCGCTCGGGCTGACGGTGAGCCCGGCGCCGGTGGAGCTGGACGCGGTCTCGGTCTCGATGCTGTGGCACGCCTCCTACGACGACGACCCGGCCCACCGCTGGCTGCGGCAGGTGCTGGTGCGGCTGGCGGGCGAGACGGCCGAGGTCGAGCGGCTTTAACGGGGTGGGGCAGGGGGCCGGCGCATCGCCGACCCCGCATCCCTGACCACGCTCTTCCCTCCCCCCTCTGCGGGGGAGGGAGTACCCGTCACGCATCTGCTGCGCGATCCGGTAGCGAAGGAAACCCGCGCCGCCCCATCACGCCAGCGTCGTCAGGTCCTGGAACCAGTGCTGGGCCTGGGTGTAGCCCTTCACCTTCGGCGAGAGCGCGTGCGGGTTGGTGTCGTGCACGACCCAGACCTGCACCGCCTCGTCGACCACGATCTCGTGGATGCGGGCCAGCAGCTTGTCCTGCTCCGCCGGGTCGAGGCTGGCCTTGACCTTGTCGCAGAGCGCATCGACCTCGGCGTTCTTCCAGTGGCTCCAGTTCACGCCGTTCGGGGCGATCTGGCGCGAATCGTAGAAGCGCAGGATCGCGTAGAACGGATCGGAGGTGACGTAGGCGATGTTGCCGGCCGAGACGCCCTTCTGGCTCGGGTCGGCCGCGCCCTGGCGCCAGCCGGTATAGGCGACCTCCAGCTCGACGGTCTTGAACTCGACCTGGATGCCGATCTCGGCCCAGCTCTGCTGGATGAACTCGTTGATCGGCAGGGACAGCATCTGCCCGGTGCCGCCGGTGGGGATCAGGATCGTCGCCTTGACCGGGTTCTTTACCGAGAAGCCGGCCTCCTCCACGAGCGTCTTGGCCGCCGCGACGTCGGTCTTGATCTGGAAGGTCGGCTTGCCGAACCACGGGCTCGACGCCTGCACCTGCCCGACGGCCGGGGCGGCCAGGCCGCCCATCAGCTGCACCACGCCGTCGCGGTCGATCGCGAGGTTGGCGGCCTTGCGCAGGCGGATGTCGCGCCAGGGCGAGCCCTCGACCATCGAGAGGTGGTAGTTCCAGACATGCGGCGTGTCGTTACCGACGATCCGCATGCCGGCGGCCTTCAGACGCGGCACGGCGTCGGGCGCGGGCAATTCGATCAGGTCGACGTTGCCCGACAGGAGCGCGTTCACGCGGGCGAGGTCTTCGGGCACGCAGGCCAGCGTCAGCTTGGCGAGCTTCGGGGCGCGCTTGGGGTTCCAGTAGGCCTCGTTCGCCACGAGCTCGAGGCGGACGCGGGGCTGGAGCTGGCCGATCTTGTAAGGCCCGGTCCCGGAGGGCTGGAACGCGAACTTCGACCAGTCGCGCCCGGCCGCCTCGAACCCGGCCGGCGACGAGATCAGGAACCACAGCATCTGGTAGGGGAACAGGCTGTCGGCGGTCTTCGTCGTCACCTGCACGGTCATCGCATCGAGCTTCCGATACGACGCCACGCCGGGCAGGCGCGGCCTCACCTGGGCGGCCTGGCGCTGGTCGAAGTGCGGCGCCTCCTTGTTGAGCACCTTGTCGAAGTTCCAGATCACCGCGTCCGCATCGAAGGCCGAGCCGTCGTGGAACTTCACCCCGTCGCGCAGGTGGAACGTCCAGTTCTTGCGGTCGGCCGGGTCGCTCTCCCAGGACGTCGCGAGGCCGGGCACCATTCTGCCGGGGCGGTCCGCAACATCGAGCTCCCAGGCGATCAGCGGATCGTAGAGGGTCAGCCCGGTGAACTGGTAGCCGCCCGCGCCCTTGTCCGGCTGCCCGGTGGTGAGCGGCAGGTCCGACATCGAGATGCCGTAGGTCAGGGTGCCCGCGGGTTTGCCGCCGGGCGCCGAGCCCCCCTGGGCGAGGGCGCCAGGCGCGGCGAGCGGCCAGCCCACCCCGAGCGCGCCGAGGGCGGCGCTGCCGAGCATGATGTTGCGGCGCGTGAGCGAAGTCTTGTCCATCGGGCACTTTTCGATCGCGGAACGGGAACGATCCGCGCGTCGAAGGAAACGGCGACGCCCTCCGTCGATCGGACGGCATCACCGATCCACGGGCAAGGAGGACCTCCTTGCGTTCCGCCGCGCGGGCTCGTGCCGACATGGGAGGCACACAATATGCCAAGCGCCGCCCGGCACCTCCGCAACCGGTAGTCTACCGGAATCGGTTCCGGCTCACGTCACCACGCTCGGCTCGGCCCGTCCGGTCAGCGCCTCGATCTCCGCCAGCTCGCGGGCGACGGCGACCAGCGGAGCCAGCACCGCGGCGACCGGCCGCTCGAGCCGGTCCGGCGCCGCCTCGTAGCGCTCGATGTAGACGCGCAGCGTCGCGCCCGCCGTGCCGGTGCCGGACAGGCGGTAGACGATGCGGGCATCCTCCGCGAAGATGACGCGAATGCCCTGGCGCTCGCTCACCGAGCCGTCGACCGGGTCGACGTAGCGGAAATCGTCCGCCGCCGAGACCGTGACGTCGCCGATCCGCCGGCCGGGCAGCTCCGCGAGCTTGTCCCGCAACCCGTCCATCAGCCGGTTGGCGGCGTCCGAGGCGATCTCCTCGTAATCGTGCCGGGTGTAGTAGTCGCGCCCGTACTCCGCCCAGTGCTCGCGCACGATCGCGTCGGCGCGCTTGCCCGTCGCGGCCAGGATGTTGAGCCAGAGCAGCACCGCCCACAGCCCGTCCTTCTCGCGGACGTGGTTCGAGCCGGTGCCGGCGCTCTCCTCGCCGCAGAGCGTGATCAAGCCGGCATCGAGCAGCGTGCCGAAGAACTTCCACCCGGTCGGCGTCTCGTAGGCACCGATCCCGAGGCGGGCCGCGACGCGGTCGGCCGCGCGGCTCGTCGGCATCGAGCGGGCGATGCCGGCGAGCCCGGATGCGTAGCCGGGCGCGACGCTGGCGTGCGCCGCCAGGATCGCGAGGCTGTCGCTCGGGGTCACGAACAGGCCCGGCGCGACGATCATGTTGCGGTCGCCGTCGCCGTCCGAGGCCGCGCCGAAATCCGGCGCGTCGGGGCCGAGCATCAGCTGGTAGAGGTCGTGGGCGTGGACCGGGTTCGGATCGGGGTGGTGGCCGCCGAAATCCTCCTTCGGCTCGCCGTTCACCACCGTGCCGGGCTCGGCGCCGAGCATGCCTTCGAGGATCGCGTGGGCGTAGGGGCCGGTCACCGCGCTCATCGCATCGAAGCGCATGCGGAAGCCGGAGGAGAACAGGCGGCGGATCGCGTCGAAATCGATCAGCTCGGCCATCAGCGCGGCGTAGTCGGCGACCGGATCGATCACCTCCACGACCATGTCGCCAATCCGCGTCGCCCCGACCTGGTCGAGGTCGAGGTCGGGCACGTCGGCGATGCGATATTCCGTCAGCGTCTTCGTCGCGGAATAGATCGCCTCGGTGACGCTCTCGGGCGCCGGGCCGCCGTTGGCGGTGTTGAACTTGATGCCGAAATCGCCGTCCGGCCCGCCGGGATTGTGGCTCGCCGAGAGGATGATGCCGCCGATCGCGCCGGCTTTGCGGATCACGCAGGACGCGGCCGGCGTCGAGAGCAGGCCGCCCCGGCCGACGAGGACGCGGCCGAAGCCGTTGGCGGCGGCGATCTTCAGCGCGGTCTGGACCACCGCGCGGTTGAAGAAGCGCCCGTCGCCGCCGAGCACCAGGGTCGCGCCCTCGCGGCCGGCGACGGACTGGACGATCGCCTGGACGAAGGTCTCGACGTAGTGCGGCTGGCGGAAGTGGGCGACCTTCTTGCGCAAGCCGGACGTGCCGGGCTTCTGATCGGAGAACGGCGTCGTCGGCACGCGTTTCAGGACCATGGTTCGCTCGATCTCTCAGGGACTTTCCGCCCAACAACCCGGTTTCGCGGGAGCGGTCAATCAGCCCGCCGGTTCCGCCGCCAGGAAGCGGGCGACGAGCATCCGCGCGAGGTCCGCGGGGGCGGCGTCGGTCAGCGCCCTGAGCTTGCCCGAGGTCGAGAGCGAGGCGAGCCCGTGCAGCGACGCCCACAGGGCGGCCACCGCCTGGGCGCGCTCGGCGGCGTCGGGCAGCAGCGGCTGCAGCGTTCCGTCGACGAGGCCGGTCGCGGAGGCCAACGCCTCCCAGTACCAGTCCGGCACCGCGGCGCCGCGCGCGGGCGCCTGGTCGGAGACGAGGCTCCAGATCGCCGGATCCGCGGCGACGAAGGCGAGGTAGGCGGAGGCCAGGGCCGCCGCGTTCGCCCGCGGCGACTCCGCCGGGTCGAGGGCCGCCGCGAGCGCGTCCCGCAGCCGGGCGAAGGTGCGGGCGTTCATCCGCAGCAGCACCGCGTCGAGATCGCCGACCGCATTGTAGATCGAGTTCGGCGCGTAGCCGATCGCGGCGGCGAGCGGCCGCATCCCGAGGGCGCGCACGCCCTGGTTCCGGACGATGCCCTCGGCGGCCTCGCAGACCAGCGCGAGGAAGCCGGCCCGGTCGACGTCGCCGCGCGGGCCGGCGGCGCGCTTCTTAACGGTCTTCACGCTATGCATCCGCGGTGTCCCGTGCGGTCGCGCACGGGATGCAGCGATAGATTGCACGGCGTGCAAGAACAAGCTTGCGCACCGCCCGCGATCGCTTAGTTTGCACGTTGTTCAAATTCCGTCGTCCAGCGTGGATCGCACCGGGCCCGGGATTTGACGCGACCGCACGGGTTGAGCCAGTCATGGCCCAGCCGGGGAGACCGCCATGTTCCGTTCGCTGATGACCGCCCGGCGTTTCGCGCCGCTGTTCTGGTGCCAGTTCTTCTCGGCCTTCAACGACAACTTCCTGAAGAACGCGCTCGCCTTCCTGATCCTGTTCAAAGTCTCGCAAGGCGGCGATTCCGACTCCGGCATCCTGGTGACGCTGGCGAGCGCCGTGTTCATCGGGCCGTTCTTCATCCTGTCGGGCCTCGGGGGCGAGCTTGCCGACCGCTACGACAAGGCGGTGATCGCCAAGCGGCTGAAGTTCGCCGAGATCTTCGCCGCCGGCACCGCGGTGCTCGGGTTCTTCCTCGCCTCGGTGCCGATCCTGTTCGTCGCGCTCGGGCTGTTCGGGACGATCGCGGCCCTGTTCGGGCCGATCAAGTACGGCATCCTGCCCGACCACCTGCGCCGCGAGGAGCTGCCTGCCGGCAACGCGCTGGTCGAGGCCGCGACCTTCCTCGCGATCCTGCTCGGCACGATCGCCGCCGGCTTCGCCAGCGCCATGGGCGGCTCGCACCTCGTCTTCGGCGGCCTGATCATGGCCTTCGCCGTGCTGTGCTGGCTCGCGGCGCGGGCGATCCCGCGCACCGGCGAGGGCGCGCCCGACCTGCAGGTCGACCGCAACGTCGCACGCTCCACCGTGGCCCTGCTGCGCGACCTGTGGAGCGACCGCCGCCTGTGGCGCGGCTCGATCATCGTCAGCTGGTTCTGGCTCGTCGGCGTGGTGGTGCTGTCCTTGCTGCCGCTGCTGGTGCGGCACGACTTCAACGGCTCGGAGACGGTGGTCACGTTGCTGCTCGCGGTGTTCTCGGTCGGCATCGCGCTGGGCTCGGGCCTAGCCTCGTGGCTGTGCAGCGGGCGGATCGTGCTGCTGCCCACCCCCGTCGGCGCGCTGCTGATGGCCCTGTTCGGCCTCGACCTCGCCTGGACGGTCGCCCACCATGCACCCGAGCCCGGCGCGATGATCGGCGCCGCCGACTTCCTGCGCACGGGCTCCGGCCTGCGGGTGGCGATCGACTTCCTCGGGCTGGCCATGGCCGGCGGCCTCTACATCGTGCCGTCGTTTGCCGCGGTGCAGGCCTGGACCGACAAGGACAAGCGCGCCCGCATCATCGGCGCCGTCAACGTGATGACCGCGGCCTTCATGGTCGGCGGCACCTTGGCGCTCGCCGCGCTCCAGGGCGCCGGCTTCTCGAGCGCGACGCTGCTGGCGCTCGTGGCGGCGCTCAACCTCGTCGTCGCGGTCGTGGTCCTCGTCACCCTGGAGACGAGCCCGTTCCGCGACTTCCTGTCGATCCTGTTCCGGGCGTTCTACCGGCTCGAGGTGCGCGGGCTCGACAACGTGGAGAAGGCCGGCGCGAACTGCATCGTCGCCCTGAACCACGTCTCGTTCCTCGACGCGCCGCTCGCCCTGTCGCTGCTCGACCAGGAGCCGGTCTTCGCCGTCGACCACGGCATCGCGCAGCGCTGGTGGGTGAAGCCGTTCCTGCGGGTCACCAAGGCGATGCCGCTCGATCCGACCCGGCCGCTCGCCACCCGCTCGCTGATCAACGCGGTGAAGGGCGGCGAGACCCTGATCATCTTCCCCGAAGGCCGCCTCACCGTCACCGGCAGCCTGATGAAGGTCTACGACGGCGCCGGCCTGATCGCCGACAAGTCCGGCGCGATGGTCCTGCCGGTGCGGATCGAGGGGCTCGAGAAGACCGTGTTCTCGCGGCTGTCCCGCGATCAGGTGAAGCGGCGCTGGTGGCCGAAGGTGGTCGTCACGGTGATGCCGCCGGTCAAGCTCGGGGTCGACCCGGAGCTGAAGGGCAAGGCGCGCCGGCAGGCGGCGGGCGCGGCGCTCTACGGCATCATGTCCGAGCTGGTGTTCGACACCACCGACATCGACCGGAGCGTGATGACGGCGCTGATCGCGGCCGCCGAGCGCTTCGGCTGGCGCCGCACGGCGCTGGAGGATCCGGTCTCGGGCAAGCTCACTTATTCGCGCCTCGTGATGGGCGCCAACATCCTCGGCCGCAAGCTGATGCCGTTGGCGGGGGAGGGGCGGGCGATCGGGCTGATGCTGCCCAACGCCAACGGCGCCGCGGTGACGTTCTTCGCGCTGGCCTCCGCCGGCCGGGTGCCGGCGATGATCAACTTCTCGGCCGGCGCGGCCAACATCCTCTCCGCGTGCACGGCGGCGCAGGTGACGAAGATCCTCACCTCGCGCGCCTTCATCGAGAAGGGCCGCCTCGGGCCCCTCGTCGAGGCGATCAAGGACAAGGTCGAGCTGATCTACCTGGAGGACGTGCGCGCCACGATCACGACGGGCGACAAGATCCGCGGGCTGCTGGCGGCGCGCAGGCCCCTCGTGGCGCGGACCGGAGAGGATGCGGCCGCGATCCTGTTCACCTCCGGCTCGGAGGGGACGCCGAAGGGCGTGATGGTCGCCAACCGCGGCATGCTCTCGAACGTCGCCCAGGTCGCGGCCCGGATCGATTTCGGGCCATCCGACAAGGTGTTCAACGTGCTGCCGATCTTCCACGCCTTCGGGCTGACCTCGGCGCTGGTGCTGCCGCTGGTCTCGGGCGTGCCGGTCTACCTCTACCCGTCGCCGCTGCACTACCGGATCGTGCCGGAGCTGGTCTACGGCTCGAACGCCACGGTCCTGTTCGGCACCGACACCTTCCTGACCGGCTACGCCAAGGTGGCGCACGCCTACGACCTGCGCAGCTTGCGCTACGTCGTGGCCGGCGCCGAGCCGGTGAAGGATTCCACCCGCCGGACCTACGCGGAGAAGTTCGGCCTGCGCATCCTCGAGGGCTACGGCGTCACCGAGTGCGGACCGGTGGTCGCGGTCAACACGCCGATGTTCAACCGCTTCGGCACCGTCGGGCGCCTGGTGCCGGGCATGGAGCACCGCCTCGACCCGGTCCCCGGCATCGAGGAGGGCGGCCGCCTCGTGGTGCGCGGCCCCAACATCATGCTCGGCTACCTGCGCGCCGAGAACCCCGGCGTGCTGGAGGCTCCCGTGGATGGGTGGCACGACACCGGCGACATCGTCGCCATCGACGCGCAGGGCTTCGTCGCGATCAAGGGCCGCGCCAAGCGCTTCGCCAAGATCGCCGGCGAGATGATCTCGCTCGCCGGCATCGAGGCGACCGCCGCCGACCTGTGGCCGGACAGCCCGAGCGCGGTGGCCGCGGTGCCGGACGCGCGCAAGGGCGAGCGGCTGGTGCTGTTCACCCAGCGCAAGGACGCGACGCGCGCCGCCTACCAGACCTTCGCCAAGGGCCGGGGCGCGCCCGACCTCGCGATCCCGGCCGAGGTGGTAGTGGTCGACGCGATCCCGATGCTCGGCACCGGCAAAGTCGATCAGGTAGCGGTGACCAAGCTCGCGAAGGAGCGCGCGGGCGGGCAGGAGGCGACGGCGGCGTGATCGCCTGAGAGCCAACACTTCATCTTCCCTCCCCCTCTGCGGGGGAGGGGTGCGACCGGAATATCCTGTCGCCGTGTCGCCTTGTCGAAGAGGGCTGTCGCGTCTGATCGGGTCTCGCCTATAATGGCGAAAAGTCCGGCCCCCTTCGAAGAGCCCGCCCATGACCTCCCGCATCCCGAACTTCGCCGAGATCGCCTGGGGCGCGGACGCCGTCGCCGTGCCGCCGCCGCCGTCGGGGGAGCCGTGGATGACGCCCGAGGGCATTCCGGTGAAGACCCATTACGGGCCGGACGACCGGGCCGGGCTGGAATTCGTCGACACCTATCCGGGCGTCGCGCCGTACCTGCGCGGGCCGTACCCGACGATGTACGTCACCCAGCCCTGGACGATCCGCCAGTATGCCGGCTTCTCCACGGCCGAGGATTCGAACGCGTTCTACCGGCGCAACCTCGCCGCCGGGCAGAAGGGCCTCTCGGTCGCCTTCGACCTCGCGACCCACCGCGGCTACGATTCCGACCACCCGCGCGTCTCGGGCGACGTCGGCATGGCCGGCGTGGCGATCGATTCGATCTACGACATGCGGACGCTGTTCTCCGGCATCCCGCTCGACGAGATGACCGTGTCGATGACGATGAACGGCGCGGTGCTGCCGATCCTCGCGCTCTACATCGTCGCCGCCGAGGAGCAGGGCGTGCCGCCGGAGAAGCTCGCCGGCACGATCCAGAACGACATCCTCAAGGAGTTCATGGTCCGCAACACCTACATCTACCCGCCCAAGGGCTCGATGCGGATCATCTCGGACATCTTCGCCTACACCTCGCAGAAGATGCCGAAGTTCAACTCGATCTCGATCTCCGGCTACCACATGCAGGAAGCGGGCGCGACGAACGACCTCGAGCTCGCCTACACGCTGGCCGACGGCGTGGAGTACATCAAGGCGGGGCTGGCGGCCGGGCTGACGATCGACAAGTTCGCCCCGCGGCTGTCGTTCTTCTGGGCGATCTCGACGAACTACTTCATGGAGATCGCCAAGATGCGGGCCGCGCGCCTGATCTGGGCCAAGCTCGTGAAGGAGTTCGAGCCGAAGAGCGAGAAGTCGCTGCCGCTGCGCACCCACTCGCAGACCTCGGGCTGGTCGCTGACCGCGCAGGACGTGTTCAACAACGTCACCCGCACCTGCATCGAGGCGATGGCGGCGACGCAAGGGGGCACCCAGTCGCTCCACACCAACGCGCTGGACGAGGCGCTGGCCCTACCGACCGACTTCTCGGCGCGCATCGCCCGCAACACCCAGCTGTTCCTGCAGCAGGAGAGCGGCACCACCCGCATCGTCGACCCGTGGGGCGGCTCGTACTACGTCGAGAAGCTCACCGCCGACATCGTCGCCCGCGCCTGGGAGCACCTGCGCGAGGTCGAGGAGCTCGGCGGCATGGCCAAGGCGATCGAGGCCGGCATCCCCAAGCTCCGGATCGAGGAGGCGGCGGCGCGGGCCCAGGCCCGGATCGATTCCGGCCGCCAGACCATCGTCGGCATCAACAAGTTCAAGCCCGACGACGAGATGAAGATCGAGCTGATGCGCGTCGACAACGGCAACGTGCGCACGCTGCAGATCGACAAGCTCAAGCGTCTGCGCTCCGAGCGCGACCAGGCCGACGTCGATGCGCGGCTCGCCGCGCTGACCGCGGCGGCGGAAGGGGAGGGCAACCTGCTCGAGCTCGCCGTCGAGGCGGCGCGCGCCAAGGCGACGGTGGGCGAGATCTCGGATGCGCTGGAACAGGCCTGGGGCCGGCACCGGGCCGAGATCCGGTCGATCTCGGGCGTGTACAAGCGGGAGGTGGGTGGCATGTCGCCAGCGGTCGAGCAGGTGCGGGGGCTGGTCGAGGCCTTCGAGGAGAACGACGGGCGCCGCCCGCGCATCCTCGTCGCCAAGATGGGCCAGGACGGGCACGACCGCGGCCAGAAGGTCATCGCCTCGGCCTTCGCCGACCTCGGCTTCGACGTCGACATCGGGCCGCTCTTCGCGACGCCGGCGGAGGCCGCGCGGCAGGCGGTGGAGAACGACGTCCACATCGTCGGCGTGTCGTCGCTGGCGGCCGGCCACCTGACGCTGGTGCCCGAGCTGAAGGCTGCGCTGAGCGAGCAGGGCCGCGGCGACGTGATGATCGTGATCGGCGGCGTGATCCCGCCCGGCGACTACGATGCGCTCTACGCCGCCGGCGCCTCGGCGATCTTCCCGCCGGGCACGGTGATCGCGGAGGCCGCGGTCAAGCTGATCGAGGAGCTGAACGGCCGGCTCGGCTACGCCGCCCGGCAGGCCGCCGAGTAGCGCGCCCCCAAAGAGCGCTATTCCGAAGGCGTCTGCGTCTGCGAGGCCGGCGCCGACGGCGTGATCGAGCCGGTGGCCTCGGGGCCGCCGGCGCGGAACATGGCCTGGGCCGACTGCTCCGCCCGCTCGCGATCGAGCTTCTGCGCAGCCAGCAGCGCGCAGACCACGAGTAGGCCCACCCCGAATACCGCCTTGGCCGTCGTCCAGATGCGATCGAGCATGCCAAATGGTGGCATGCCGTCGGTTAGCGGGATGACAACGCCGGCGCTTTTCCCGCGGCCCGGCGCGCCGATCGCCCGGGCGATCGGGCGCCGGGCCGAAGCAACTGTTGCGCTACTTGGTCTTCTTGCCGGCGGTCTTGATCGCGGCGCTGACCATGTCCTTCGTCGAGGGCGCCGCAGCAATCGTCTTCGAAACCACCTTCTTCGGTTTCTTCGTCTCGCGATTTCCGCGCTTGTTCTCGGATGCCATCATGCTCTCCCGCTGGTGATCGCGGCGATGATGGCACGGTTTTACGAAATCGCGCCCTACAAAACACTTGCCTCGCGCATTCGCGAGACGCGCGAAGACATCTGGGCGGAATGCCCGGGCCCTCGCGACGGGCCCCGTCGGCGGGCGGGCCGCATTCGCGGCGCGCAGCCCGTCACGGCGGTCACCGACGACGAGGTCGCGCCGCCCCCTGATCCACGAATGCCAGCGACTTCGCCACAAATGAAACCAACGGTTGTAATAATTCGCTTGCCGCGTATGCGGCCTCGGGTTACTTTGCAATGCAAAGCACGATTCGACGCCGGAGAGCCCATGCACGACCTCGACAAGGCGCTGGCCGACATCGTCGCCATCCGCTCGCAGATCGCGCGGGACACCGCGTTCCGCGGCCTCGGCTCGGCGGCCCTGGCCGCCACCGGGGCGCTCGCCCTGGCGACCGCGTGCGGGCAGGCGCTCTGGCTCGGCGATCCGGACGCGCGGCCGCTTCTGTTCTTCGGCCTGTGGATCGCGACGGCCTGCGCAGCGGGCGGCCTCATCGGCATCGAGACGGTTCGGCGCTCGCGCCAGCTGCATTCGGGCCTGGCGGACGCGATGGTGTGGAATGCGATCGAGGGGTTCATGCCCGCCGCCGGGGCGGGCGCCTGCCTCGCTCTGGTGATCGCGCGCTTCGCCCCCGATCAGGTCTGGATGCTGCCGGGCCTGTGGCAGGTGCTGGTCGGCCTCGGCCTGTTCGCCTCGGCGCGGATCCTGCCGCGGGCGGTGCAGGGCGCGGGCGCGTTCTACCTTCTCGCCGGCCTGACCGCGTTGGCGATCGCGGGCGAGACCCGGGCGCTCTCGCCCTGGCTGATGGGCCTGCCCTTCGCCATCGGGCAGGGCTGGCTCGCCGTCGTGATGTCCGGCACCGGAGGCGGCGATGGCGATCTCTGATCGGGCCGACGGCCGCTTCTCCTACGACGGTCTCGATCGGGTGATCCACGAGAAGGCGCGGCTCAGCGTGCTGACCTCGCTCGTCGGCCATCCGAAGGGCCTGGCGTTCCCCGACCTGAAGCGCCTGTGCGGGCTCACCGACGGCAACCTCAGCCGCCATCTCGCGGTGCTGCAGGAGGCCGATCTCGTCAGCCTGGAGAAAGGCCACGCCCATAACCGTCCGCAGACCCTGTGCCGGCTGACGCCGGCGGGGCGGGCCCGTTTCCTCGAGTACCTCGGCGTCCTGGAACAGGTGGTGCGCGACGCCGCCAAGGCCGCCCGCCTGCCGGAATCCGGCCACCTTAACACCACCCCGGCCTGACGGCCGACCGCCCGCCATCCGCGCCGCCCCCGACCGGAGCCTTCCACGATGCAAAGCCCCACCGACACCAGGCCGGGCCTTCACGCCGCGATCATCATGGACGGCAACGGGCGCTGGGCGACCCGGCGCGGGCTGCCGCGCGCCGCCGGGCACCGCACCGGGGTCGAGGCGATCCGGCGCACCGCCGAGGCCTGCCCCGAGCACGGGATCGGCACGCTGACCCTCTACGCCTTCTCCAGCGACAACTGGCAGCGCCCGGCCGACGAGGTCGGCGGCCTGATGCGGCTGCTGCGCGTCTACCTGCGCAACGAGACGGCGCGGCTCGCCCGCACCGGCACCCGCCTCAGCGTCGTCGGCCGCCGCGACCGGCTGCCGACCGGGCTCCCCGAGGCGATCGAGCGGGCCGAGGCCGCGACCGCCGCCGGGCGCAAGCTGCACCTGCGCATCGCCGTCGACTATTCCGCCCGCGACGCGATCCTCGCCGCCGCCGCGCGGCTCGCCGGCCAGCCCGCCTCGCGCGAGGCGTTCGGAGCGGAGATCGCCGGCGCGATGCACGGCTCGCCGGTGGACGTCGACCTGCTGATCCGCACCGGCGGCGAGCAGCGCCTCTCCGACTTCATGCTGTGGGAGGCGGCCTATGCCGAGCTCCACTTCACCGAGCGGATGTGGCCCGATTTCGGCGAGGCCGACCTCGCGGCCGCGATGGCCGAATTCACCCGCCGCGACCGCCGCTTCGGCGGCTTGAGCGCACCGAAGGTCTCGGCCGCGGCCTAAGCCCGCTTGACCGTCCCGCGAAATCGAAGCCCCCAGGAGAACGCGTTGAAGATTCTCTTGGTGAACGTGCCGCACCCCGCGATCGGCAGCCGGATTCCGGACGATCACCTGCCGCCGCTCGGATTGCTGGCGATCGGTGGCCCGTTGCTGGACGACGGCCACGACGTTCGCCTGATCGATGCGGAATTCGGCCCGATGCCCTTGCCCGACCTCGTCGCCAGGATCGTCGGCGAGGCGCCGGACGCCGTCCTGTTCGGGCATTCCGGATCGACGTCCGGCCATCCCGTCATCGCCGAGGTTTCGCGCGGCGTCGCCGAGGCCCTGCCGGGAACCGTCATCGTCTATGGCGGCGTGTTCCCGACCTACCATTGGCGCGAGGTGCTGGCGGACGAGCCGCACGTCACCGCCATCGTGCGCGGCGAGGGCGAGGAGACGGCACGCCAACTCATGGCGGCGGTCGGATCCGCAAGACCGCTCGCGGAGGTCGACGGCATCGCCTTCCGCGCCGCGGACGGCATCCATGCGACCGCGCCGGCACCGGTGATCCGCGATCTCGATGCCTACCGCGTCGGTTGGGAACTGATCGACCACGCGCGTTACAGCTATTGGGGCGGGTTGCGTGCGGTCGTCGTGCAGTTCTCCCGAGGCTGCCCGCATTTGTGCACTTACTGCGGCCAGCGTGGCTTCTGGACGCGCTGGCGGCATCGCGACCCCGTTCGTTTCGCGGCCGAACTCGCGCGCCTCCATCGCGAGCACGGCGTGCGGGTGATCAATTTCGCCGACGAGAACCCGACCGTTTCGAAGAAGGCTTGGCGCACGTTTCTCGAAGCTCTGATCGCCGAGAACGTCGATCTCATCCTCGTCGGATCGACGCGGGCCGACGACATCGTCCGCGATGCGGACATCCTGCCACTCTACAAGCAGGCCGGCTGGGAACGCTTCCTGCTCGGTCTCGAAAGCACCGACGCGCAGACGCTGGCACTGATCCGCAAAGGTGCCACGAAGGCGGTCGACCGGGAAGCGATTCGGCTGCTGCGGCAGAACGGCATCCTCTCGATGGCGACCTGGGTCGTCGGCTTCGAGGAGGAACGCGACATCGACTACTGGCGCGGCCTGCGCCAACTCCTCGTCTATGATCCCGATCAGATCCAGATGCTGTACGTGACGCCGCATCGCTGGACGCCGTATTTCAAGCTTGCGGCGAATCGCCGGGTGATCAGGACAGACCGCCGGCACTGGGATTACAAGCATCAGGTGCTCGCGACCCGTCACATCCCACCCTGGCGGGTGCTGCTCTGGTTCAAGCTCATCGAGGTGATCGTTCAGGCGCGACCGAAAGCGCTCGCGCGCGTGCTGTTGCATCGAGACCGGCGTCTCCGCCACGCCATGCGCTGGTATACGCGGATGGGGCGCCGGGTGTGGTCGCACGAGATCATCGACTGGCTGCGCGCCCCGCCCGCGAGAGAAGGCCCCACCGCCGCCGGGTTGTGGGGCGTCCCGCAGGATGGCGAGGAAGAATCGATGACGGTAGCGCGCACGCACCTCCCCGTGGTTGCGGCAGAGTGAGCGATGGTGGGCTGGACAGGACGGGGGGTCGGCGCCAGATCGGCGGTGTCGCTCCCCTGGCTCGAAGATCGCTGCATGTCCGCTGACGCGTCCCCGCCCGCCCTTGACGACGAGACCGTCGCCTTCGCCGGTCGTCTGTTCCAGTATGCGCGGATGGGGCATGCCGCCGAGCTGGCGGAGTTGTTCGGGCAGGGGCTTCCGGCCAACATCCGCAACGACAAGGGCGACAGCCTGCTGATGCTGGCGGCCTACAACGGCCAGGCCGAGACCGCCCGCGTCATCCTGGAGGCCGGCGGCGACCCGGAACTTCCCAACGACCGCGGCCAGACCCCGCTCGCCGGCGCCGCCTTCAAGGGCGACGTCGCGATCGCGACGCTGCTCCTCGCCCACGGTGCGGCGGTGGACGGCACCGGCGACGGCAGCCGCACCGCGCTGATGACCGCGGCGATGTTCGACCGCACCGAGATCGTCGACCTGCTGCTCGCCCACGGCGCCGACCCGGACCGCCGCGACGCCGCCGGCCAGTCGGCCGCCGACATGGCGCAGGCGATGGGCGCGCAGAACACGCCGGCTCAGCTCGCGAACGCGAAGCGATCCGGCGCCTGAACGATCACTCGCCGTCGGGAGGCAGCGCTTCGGTGACCTGGACGCGCTGGGCCGGCGGCTCCGCCGCGGGCTCGGCCGTCTCGACCGCGGCCGCGACGGCGGCGACGCCCTCGTAGCGCGACAGACGCCGGTCGATCATACCGTCGATGCGGTCGTAGACCTCGGCCACCGTGAGGTGGCGCCGCGCCTTGCCGGCGGCCTTGTCGGCCTTCTGCGTGAACAGCGCCCGGTTGGCCCGCGCCGCGCTGCGGAACTCGCGCTCGGCGACCTCGTCCGGGCGGTCGGCGCTCATCGTCAGGAATCGCCCGGCGCTCGACGTGCCGAGGAAATGCGCGAAGTACAGCTCCGACGTGGTCAGCGCCCGGCCGACGCGCGCCTCGATGCGCCCGCGGTCGCGCTTGATCAGCTCCGCCGCCATCAGCGCGGCGACGTAGGGGTCCTTGCGCAGCGACAGCACCCGGTCGCGCATCGGCGCGGCGACGGTGATCGCGGCGCCGCGGCCCTTCACGGCGGCCGCCTCGGCGTCGAGGCCGTAGCGAGCGCCGAAGTCGCGGATCATCTCGAGCCAGGTGGCGGTGACGAACTGGAACAGGCCCTCGGCCGACGAGGTCTGCGCCTTCACGTCGGTCGCGAAGCTGGATTCCTTGTCGGCCAGCGCCATCAGGTAGACCGGGTCGACGCCCGCTGCGGCGGCGGCCTTCAGGATCGTGTCGACGATCCGGCGCGGCACGCCGACCTTACCGAAACGGATGGTGTCGTCGGTCTCCGGCGACGGCTGGGGCAGGGCGGCGAGGTCGCCGGCGATCAGCGCGCTGGTGGCCGGTTCCTGCTCGATGACGGGAACGCCGCTCCACTCGGAGGGGTTGTGGGAAGGTCCGGCGCTGGCCAGATCGATCGCGGCGCGGGGACGCTCGTCGATCCGGTCGTGGGCCGAGGCCGCCGGCGCGAAGGCGGCCTGCGGCACGACGAACCCGGCGAGCAGGGCGGCCAGCCCCAGCGCGGCGCTCCTGCGGCGCAGGGCGGACGGGCGGCGAAATCCGGCCTCGTTCCGCTGCGTCCCGCACACGGCCCGCGGCAGCCAAACCACGGTGTTCACTTCACAATTCGACTCGATAGGCACGAGTCGGCTCACGTCGTCGGCGCAGAGCGCCGGCTCCGGGAAAACCCCCATTGCTGGTCCTTTTCGTGCCGCGGCGTTCATCGGCCGGGCTTCGATCAAGCGGCGGCTCTATCGCCGGATGCCGTGACCACAATGGGACGGCTCGGTGATCCAAGCGTGGCACGCTTAAGGAGCGGTTAACGCTCTCTTTTCACGCATTCTTAACCAGCCGTTCGGGTCCCATTCAGCCCTAGGTTGGCACAAAGATGTCGCATTCGGGCTTGGAACGTTGCACCCGAGCGCCAGTTAGCATGGGCCACGCAGGGCGGTCCGCATCGGCCCGTTCGAAGTCCCTGCGTCCGAAGCGTTTAAGGAATTTTCTCCCCATGAGCATGCAGACCGGTCGTCGCGTCGGCGTTGCGTTCGTCGGCATGGGTGGCGCCGTCGCCACCACAGCCATCGCCGGCATCGAGATGATCAAGTCCGGATCGAACCGCCTCGACGGTCTGCCTCTCGCGGGCGTCGCAGTCGCCGGAATGGCCGACTACAAGGATCTCGTCTTCGCCGGATGGGATCTGAACGGTGACGATCTCGCCTCCGCCGCGCAGGGGCACGGCGTGCTCACCAAGCAGGACATCGAGAACGGTGCCCAGGTGCTGAAGGGCATCCAGCCCTGGCCGGCCGTGGGCAGCGCGAAGTTCTGCAAGAACATCGACGGCGCCAACCGCATCGTCGCCGCCGACCATCGCGAGGCGGTGTCGATCATCGCCGCCGACCTCCGCCGCTTCAAGCAGGAGAGCAACCTCGACGAGGTCGTGGTGGTGAACCTCGCCTCCACCGAGCGCTGGCCCGACCTCACCGCCGCCGTGCTCAACTCGACCGAAGCCTTCGAGAAGGGCCTCGATACCAGCGACGAGCACATCTCGCCGGCGATGCTCTACGCCTATGCGGCGATCAAGAGCGGCGTGCCCTACGCCAACTTCACCCCGAGCATCGCCGCCGACGTGCCGGCGCTGCTGTCGCTCGCCACCGAGATGAACGTTCCGGTGGCCGGCAAGGACGGCAAGACCGGCCAGACCATGATGAAGACGGTTCTCGCACCGGCCTTCAAGGCGCGCGCCCTTCACGTCGACGGCTGGTTCTCGACCAACATCCTCGGCAACCGCGACGGCCTCGCCCTCAACGACCCGGCCTCGCTGCAGTCGAAGATCAACACCAAGGGCACGGTGCTCGACTCGATCCTCGGCTACCCGGTCGAGGATCACCTGGTCCACATCCACTATTACCGCCCGCGCGGCGACGACAAGGAAGCCTGGGACAACATCGACATCACCGGCTTCATGGGCCAGCGCATGCAGGTGAAGGTCAACTTCCTGTGCAAGGACTCGATCCTCGCAGCCCCGCTCGTCATCGAGATCGCCCGCGTCCTCGACCTCGCCAAGAAGCGCGGCGACGGCGGCGTGCAGGAGCAGCTCTCGACCTTCTTCAAGGCGCCGATGGTGAAGAACGGCCACGGTCCCGAGCACGATTTCGGGAAGCAGGGCAAGATGCTGCTCGATTGGCTGGACGGCGACCGCTGATGTCGGACGGCGTTCCGGCGACCGGCGCGTCCGGGCCTGCGGCGCCCGCCGAGCTGCGCGACCTGCTCGTCGAGATGAACGATCTCAAGCGCGTCCGGTCCGCCGGACGCGTCGGCTCCATCGCGGAACGTCTGTTCGCGCAGGGTTGGAGTGCCCTGACGGGCGGAACACCCGCCGAGGATGTGGCGCTCGACGTCGCCGCAACGGCTCTGGCCGCAACGCGGCTGTGCGATCTCGATGCCGCATTCCTGGCCGCTGCGGGCCTGCCGGACGCGGCCGTGTCGGGCGTCCTCGTCGAGGGGTTCGACAGCGTCACGACGGCACTCGATCCTCACCTGCGCGATGCGCTTCGCGACCGGCTTCGCCATCGTGCCGAGCATCGGCAGGGCACGGTGCCGGGTTTCGTCGCAGCCCTGGCGCAGCAGCCGCGGGCGGGTGTCACCTGTCCCGGGCGTCCCCGCATTCTGCTCGAGCCCCCCGAGAACCATGCCGAGCACTGCCTCGTGGTCGCGGTCTACGGTGTCGTGCTGAGCCCGTTCTACCGGGCCGATCCGGCGACCGTGTTCCTCGCTGCGATGGCGCATCACTTCCACAACGCCGCGATGCCCGATGCCGGCTTCACCGGCGAGATGCTGCTCGGCGACCATCTCGGCCCGATCATGGCGCGGACGACCCAATGGGCGCTCGACGAGCTCGACGGCCCGCTGCGGGAATCGGTCGAGCGGGCTCGCGCGGTGCTGCCGGACGACGCGACGGCGGAAGGCCGGGCGTTTCATGCGGCCGACTGCATCGACCGCGTGCTGCAGATCGCGCAGCACCTGCGCGCGGCCTCGCTCACCATGGGCACGGTGCTCGACGAGATGGAGCTGGTCCATGCCGGGCCGGTCAAAGGCTTCCACGATCGCGTGCTCGCGGATATGCGCATTCCGTAGAACCGACGTCGCGGCGTTCGTTCCGCGACGGACATACGACGCCATTCCCGCCATGCCGTTCCTGCCGTGACCGCGCCCGCGGCATCAGAGTTCCGATGATTCCCTTCGACCTGCGGTCGCCCGCGACCGGCCATGCGCTGAAGCCCGACACCGCGCATTCCCTGCGCGATGCCGACGCCGGCGAGCGCTGGCCGGTGGTCGACGGCATCCCCTATCTCCGGGTCGGCCGCGCCGACCTCGTCGCCCGCGTTCTCGCGCATCTCGACGCCGGCGAGGGCGACGCGGCGCTCGCGCTTCTGCTCGCCGATCAGGACGATTGGTGGACCGGCCCGCCGGCCGAGCCGGCCGACCTCTCCGCGCTGATCGCCGGCCGCGCCACGGCGACCCTGCGCGATGCCGTCCGCCTGCTCGGCTGGGGCCGCGTCGGCGATTATTTCCTGCACCGGTGGAGCGACCCGACCTATCTCGCCGGCCTCGCCCTGCTCGAAGCGCACTGGAACGATCCGGTCTGCGTCTTCGAGTTCGCCTGCGGCATCGGCCACTACCTGCGCACCCTGAAGCAGCGCGGCTGCAAGGTCGCGGGCGCCGACGTGGTCTTCGCCAAGCTCTGGGTCGCCCGGCACTGGGTGGTCGGCGCCGGTGCGCAGCTCGTCTGCTTCGATGCCGGCTCGGCGCATTGGCCGATCCCGGGCGCGCCGGTGGACCTCGTCGTCTGCAACGATGCCTTCTACTTCCTCGACGAGAAGGCGACGCTGCTCGACAACCTCCGCCAGAACGCCGGCGACGACGGCTGGCTGGCGCTCAGCCACATCCACAACAGCGACCGCCCCGGCTTCTCGGCCGGCCGCGCCGTATCGGCCGACGAGATCGCCGAGCTGTTTCCCGACGCCCTCGTCTACGACGACGCCGAGCTGACCCGAGCCCTGGTCGCGGCGCGGGCGCCGAGCCCGCGCGCGCCGTCGGAGCTGCGGGCCTGCGAGGCGTTCTCGGTGGTCGCCGGGCCGGGGATGCGGCCGGCGCCGCGTTCCGTCGTGGACGGGCTGACGCTGCCGAAGGCCGGCGCCGACCTCGTCCTCAACCCGCTCTATCGCCGCGACGAGACGGGCGGGTATGCCATCGCGTGGCCCTCGGAGCGCTACGAGGCCGAGTACGCGCCGCACGTCACCTACCCGCTGCGATCGCACGGTCCCGAAAGGCTGGTCTTTTCCGGCGGCGTCGAGGCGGCGGAGGCCGGACGCGTGCGCAGCCGGGAATTCGTCGACCTTCCGGAGCGCTGGTGATGGATGCCGTCCGCTGGGGCATCGTCGGCTACGGCTGGGTCGCCCGCGACTACATGGCGCCGGGCATCCGCGCCGCCGGGCACCGCCTCGTCGCGGTGTGCGACCCGGGGGCGGCCTCCCGCGCCGCCGCCGAGGCCGAGGGCGCCCGCGCCTACGACAGCCTGGACCGGCTGGTCGCCGACCCGGAGATCGAGGCGGTGTACGTCGCGACGCCCAATCACCTCCACCGGCAGGCGGTCGCGGCGCTGGCGGCGTCGGGCAAGGCGATCCTGTGCGAAAAGCCGATGGCGGCGAGCCTCGGCGACGCCGAGGCGATGGCCGCGGCGGTCGCACGGTCGGGGGCGTTCTACGGCACGGCGTTCGATCAGCGTCATCATCCCGGCCATCGCGCCCTGCGCGACCGGATCGCCGATGGCCGGCTCGGCACGGTGACGGCGATCCGCATCGTCTACGCCTGCTGGCTCGGGCGCGACTGGGCGGCCTGCCCCGGCCAGGACAACTGGCGCATCGATCCGGCGCAGGCCGGCGGCGGCGCCTTGATGGATCTGGCGCCGCACGGGCTCGACCTCGTCGACTACCTCCTCGGCGAATCGCTGATGGACATCGCGGCCCTCACGCAGGCGCGGGCCCAGGATTACGCGGTCGACGACGGCGCGCTGCTGATCGGGCGGACCGAGAGCGGGGTGCTGGCGAGTCTCAACGTCGCCTACAACTGCCCCGACGCGCTGCCGCGCCGCCGCCTCGAGATCGTCGGCACCAAGGGCCTGCTCACCGCGATCGACACGATGGGCCAGACCGCCGGCGGCACCGTGACCTTCACCGACGGTGCGACCGGCGCCTCCGAGCCCGTCGCCTTCGACGCCGAGGCGTCGCCCTTCACCGAGCAGGTCCGGGCCTTCGGCTCGGCGCTGCGGCGTCCGGCGGAGCGGGAGGCCTACTCGGCGGCACGCGACCTCCACACCATGCGGCTGATCGCGCGGGCCTACGGCGCGCTCGCCCCAGCAGACGGACCGAACACGTGACCGAGAACGACCAGGACGACCGCGCCCGCGATCCGCGCATCAAGGCGCCGCGGCCCTACAGCTTCGGCGGCGCGCGCCGGATCGAGGGGCTGCCGCAGAACCTGCCGGAGCCGGTGCGCGCCTATCTCGACATCCTTCCGCCGGGCCGGATCGTCGGGTTCCCCCTGGCGCCGCTCGACCGCACCGGCATCCCGGTCTGGTTCGTCTCGCTGTTCCTCGACGATCCGTTCTTCGTCGGCGCGATGCCGTCCGGCATCGGCTACGGCGCCACCGACGACGAGGCGCTGATCGGCGCGGTCGCCGAGATCGCCGAGAACCTGATGCCGTCACTCGCGGTGATGCCGCGCAAGAAGGAGCGCGCGAGCTACCACGACCTCGTCAAGGTCTACGGCGCCGGCTCGGTCGCCGACCCGCTGACCCTCTGCCTGCCGGCCGGCTCCCCGGTGGGGCGCGACACGGTGCTGGAATGGACCGCGGCGACGCGCGCCAGGACCGGTGCGATCGTGCTGATGCCGCTCGACATCGCGGCCACCGATTATTTCGAGCTGTCGGAGGGCTACAAGCCCTTCACCAACTTGATCACCAACGGCCTCGGTGCCGGGCCGGACGTGCCGTTCGCGCTCGGCCACGGCGTCCTCGAGCTGCTGCAGCGCGACGGCAACGGCCTCCTGTTCCGTGCGCTCGACCAGGGCGTGATGCTCGACGTCTCGGAGGGCCTCGGACCCGAGACGCGGGCGATGCTCGACCGCCTCGACGCGCTCGGCATCCGGGCGCTGCCGAAATTCGCCACCGACCAGTTCGGGCTGACCAACCTCTACGTCGTCGGCTACGACAAGGAGCCGGCCGACGCCCCGGTGCCGATCGCGCTCTCGGCCTGCGGCGAGGCCTGCGACCCGGATCGCGAGCGGGCCTTGCGCAAGGCGCTGCTCGAGTTCCAGGCCGCCCGCGTGCGCAAGGCTTTCGGCCACGGGCCGCTCGCCTTCGCCGAGCGGGTGACGCCGCCGGGCTACGTCGGCGCGTTCATCGAGAAGGCGCTGCCGAGCCTCGACCTCGAGGAGAGCCGGGCGCTGAAGGCCATGCTCGAATGGATCGTGCTGCCCCCCGAGGGCCTGCGCGACGTCCTGAAGGACACGGTCTATTCCAAGCGGGCGACCAAGGCGTTCACCGACCTGCCGACGACCCCGGCCGCCGACGGTCACGCGCGCGGCAAGATCGCCTGCGACCGGCTCGACGAGGCCGGGTTCGACATCCTCTACGTCGACTGCTCGCCGGTGGGCGGCGCGGTCGGCGTTGTCAAGGCGATCGTGCCGGGGCTCGAGGTCGAGACCATGAGCTACTACCGCATCGGCGAGCGCAACGCCCGCAAGCTGATCGAGCGCGACCACCCGCTGATCACGTTCGGCACCCCGAGCGAGACCCTGCTGCCGGTTCGCCTGACGCCGGAGGCGATCGAGCGCTTCGGCGGCCAGCCGCTGTTCGACACCGCGCTGGCGGAGTCGATCGTCGGCAGCCACTATCCGCTCTACCGCGAGCCGGAATCGCACCATGCCCCGTTCCGGCTGGAGCAGACGGGGAGGGCCGCGTGACGCTTCGCTTCGCCTACAACACGAACGGTGCGGCCAACCACCGGCTCGACGACGCGATCGACATGATCAAGGGCGCCGGCTACGACGGCGTCGCCCTGACGCTCGACATCCACCACCTCGACCCCTTCGCGGAGGGCTGGGCGACGGAGGCCGGCCGGGTTGCGAGCCGCCTGGAGAAGCTGGAGCTCGGCTCGGTGATCGAGACCGGCGCCCGCTTCCTCCTCGATCCGCGCGCCAAGCACGAGCCGACGCTCGTCACCGCAGACGCCTCGGCCCGCGCGCGCCGCGTCGGCTTCCTCAAGCGTGCGATCGACATCGGCGCGATGCTGCATTCCGAGGCGGTCTCGTTCTGGGCCGGGGTGCCGCGACCGGGCGTCGACCCGGCCGAGGCGCGGGGCTGGCTCGTCGAAGGCTTGACCGAGGTCGTGGCCTACGCCGCCGAGAAGGGGGTGGTGCCGTGCCTCGAGCCCGAGCCGGGCATGCTGATCGAGACGCTGGACGACTTCGCCGCGCTCGAGGTGGGAGGCCTGCGCCTCGCCCTCGATACCGGCCATTGCCTCGTCACCGGCGAGCGCGACCCGGCGGCGGCGGTCCACGAATTCGCCGGACGCATCGGCACGGTGGCGATCGAGGACATGAAGCGCGGGGAGCACATCCACCTGCCCTTCGGCGAGGGCGACATGGACGTGCCCGGCATCCTCGAGGCGCTGGAAGCCATCCGCTACGACAAGCTGATCTGCGTGGAGCTGTCGCGCGAGAGCCATCGCGCCGACGCGATGATCCCGGCCTCGCTCGAATACCTCCGCAGCTGCCGGCGCGACGGGCCGCCCCTTCCGGACGACCAGGAGACCCGGCGGCAATGAGGATCTGCTTCGTCAGCCGGCGCTACTTTCCGGCGATTTCCGGCATGAGCGTCTACGCGCAGAACCTGCTGCGCGAGCTGGTCCAGGCCGGCCACGACGTGACGATGGTCTCGCAGTATCGCGGCGACGCGTTCGGCACCCGCGTCTACGGCGGCGGCCCGCCGCCCGCGGTGCCGGGCGTGCGGGTGATCGGCCTCGAGCAGGTCGGCGAGCAGACGAGCGGCGACTTCGAGCGCGACATCGACACGATGGTCGCGACCATCCGCGACGAGCACGCGCGCAAGCCCTTCGACGTCCTGCACGCGCAGTACGGCTACCCGACCGGGTGGGCGGTGCTGCTGGCGTCCAAGGCGCTCGGCGTGCCGAACGTGGTCTCGATCCAGGGCGGCGACGGGCACTGGGTCGGGTCGTGCTGCGAGACCCATCGGGTCGCGATGTGCGCGGTGCTGGCCCATGCCAACGCCCTGCTGATCGGCGGCGCCTCCTTCGTCGACGAGGTCTGCGACCGGCTCGGCTCGGACCCGGCCCGCTTCACCATCGTGCCCGGCGCCGTCGACACCGCGCGGTTCGCCCGCGGCGGCGACGGCCTGCCGGCGCCCCATGACGGACCGGTCCGCCTGTTCTATCACGGCCGCGTCGACCGCCGGAAAGGCGTGCTCGACTTTATCCAGGCCCTGGCGATCCTGCGCGAACGCGGCACGCCGTTCGCCGCCACGATCTCGGGCATCGGCCCCGACGTGGAGTCCTCGCACGCGCTGGCCGCGGAACTCGGGTTCTCGGACGCCAAGATCCGCTTCACCGGCTACGCCGATTACGACACCGTTCCGAGCCTCTATCGACAGGCCGACGTCTTCGTGTCGCCGACCTACGCGGAAGGCTTCTCCAACACGATCCTGGAGGCGATGGCCGCGGGGCTCGCGGTCGTGTCCTGCCACGCGGTCGGCGTCTCGGACTGCCTGCGCGACGGGGAGAACGGCCTCCTGACGATGCCCGGCGACGTGCCGGCGCTGGCCGAGGCGCTGACGCGGATCGTCACCGACGCGACCTTGCGCCGCCGCCTCGCCGGGGCCGCCCTGGAGGAATGCCGCCGGGTGTACTCCTGGACGGCGGTCGGGCGGCAGATCATGGCGGTCTACGGCGAGGTCGTGCACGCGGCCCCGGCGACGAACTTCGCGGACACGCTCCCGCACGATCCGGCCTGCCGCTTCCGCGCCGAGCCGCACCTGCTCTAGCCGCAAGCCCTGATCCGATGCCCACCGCGCTCGCCCTGTCTCCCCACCTCGACGATGCCGCCTTCTCCTGCGGCGGCACGATGGCGACCCTGGCCGCGTCGGGCTGGCGCGTGGTGATGGCGACGGTGTTCACGCAGAGCGTCCCCGGCCCGACCGGGTTCGCGCTCGCCTGCCAGCTGGACAAGGGGCTCGACGCGTCGGTGGACTACATGCGCCTGCGCCGCGCCGAGGACGAGGCGGCGGCCCGCTGCCTCGGGGTCGAGGTGCGTCACCTGCCGTTCCGCGAGGCGCCGCACCGCGGCTACGGCTCGGCGCCGGACCTCTTCGCCGTGCCCCGTGCCGACGACGGCATCGTCGAGCACCTGGTCCCCGCCTTCCGGGCGCTGCTCGACGACATCGCACCGGACCTGATCCTCGCGCCGCAGGCGATCGGCGGCCATGTCGACCACCTGCAGGTGGTCGCGGCCTTCCGCAGGACCGGGTCGCGGCAGCCGGTGCTGTGGTGGCGGGATTTCCCCTACACGGTGCGCGACACCGTGCCGAAGGCGCCGCTCGCCGCCTCCTTCGCCGGCCTGCCGGTCCGCCAGGTCGACCTCGATCGGGCCGCGCAGGAGGCGAAGGCCGAGGCCTGCGCCGCCTACGCGACGCAGCTCGGCTTCCAGTTCGGCGGACGCGCGGCGCTGATGGACCGTCTCGGCGCCGAGGGCGGGTGCGAACGCGTCTCGGTCGCGGGCATCCTGCCCGACGGCTGTCCCGGTTTCGATGCGGCCGCCTGAGCCCGGCACGCCGAAGAGCTTGGCCGACCCGGAGGTTCTGGCGGCGCGACGGGCGATCCGCGATGCCGGTCACGTCGCGCCGCTCCGCGCGATGGCAGCCCGGATCGCCCGAGAGTTCGACGCCCCCGTTCCCGACCCGGATCCCCTCGACGGCGGCATCCACGCACGCCTGCTGCTCCTGCTGGAGACGCCGGGACCGGCGATCGTCCGCACCGGCTTCGTCTCGCGCGACAACCCCACCGGCACCGCGGCCAACCTGTTCCGCTTCCTCGCGGAGGCGGGGATCGCGCGGGCCGACACACTCATCTGGAACGCGATCCCGTTCGTGATCCATGCCGAGGGCGCCCTGAACCGGGCGCCGCGCCGCTCCGAGATCCGTGCCGCGGCGCCCTGCCTCGCCCCGCTGCTCGCGCTCCTGCCCGACCTCGCCGTCGTCGTCCTGTCCGGCCGCGTCGCCGGCATGGCGCGGGAGACCATCGCCGCGCTGAGGCCGGGTCTTCCGATGGTCGTGATCCCGCATCCGAGCCCGACCTACGTCTGCACCGCGCCGGACGTGGCCGCGCGCATCCGCGCCGGGTTGGGCGAGGCCGGCGTCATCCTGCGGACATGCGGCACGGCGAGAACCGGCTTTTCCGTGCCCGATTGAGAACGAGCCGGTGCGGTCGCTGGCCTTGGAGCGCCGATGGTTCTACATGCGGGGCAACGGGCAACGGCCCGAAACATCCGGCATCGAACCCGCGGCCCGCTCGCTGGCCGGGCGGGATATCCGGCGGAGGCGGACGCCGATCGGAATGAACGTCCACGATCAGCATCGCGGAACGCGCGATCATGCCGAGACGGCCGCGCCAGACGCGCCGATCCCGGCCGACGCCACGGCGGGCAAGGGCCGGCGCAGCCGCTACGCCTGGCTCGGCACCGCGGCGAGCATCATCCTGTTCGCCGTCTCGCTCGGCGTCCTGTGGAAGCTGGTCCAGACCGTCACCTGGGCGGATCTGCGCAAGGCGTTCGTCGAGGCCAGCTCCGACCAGCTCGGCCTCGCCTTCCTGTTCGTCTTCGTCAGCTACCTCTTCCTCACCGGCTACGACGCGCTCGCCCTGCGACAGTTGCGGATCAAGGTGCCCTACCGGATTACCGCGCTCGCCTCGTTCACGAGCTACGCGGTGAGCTTCACGCTCGGCTTCCCGCTGCTGACCGCCGGCACGATCCGTTACTGGATCTATGCGCGCCAGGGCCTCACCGCGGCGAAGATCGCCGCGCTCACGGTCATCGCCGGCTTCACCTTCTGGCTCGGCATGGGCGTGGTGCTGGGCTTGAGCCTGATCATCGAGGCGAGCCAGCTCGCGGGCCTCGCCTTCACGTCGATCCGGATCAACCAGGGCGTCGGGCTGTTCGCGCTGGCCCTGGTGCTCGGCTATCTCGGCTGGGTCTCGGCCAAGCGCCGGCACGTCACCATCCGGCAATGGCGCCTGGAGCTGCCGGGCGCCTCCGTCTCCCTGGGGCAGATGGTGGTCGGCATCGGCGACGTCTGCGCGGCGGCCGCCGTGCTGTACGTGCTGATGCCGGCGGGCCTCTCCATCGGCTTCACCACCTTCCTGGCGATCTACGTCCTCGCGGCGATGCTCGGCATCGCCTCGAACGCGCCCGGCGGGCTCGGCGTGTTCGAGGCGACGATCCTGCTGGCGCTGTCGAGCCTGCCGCGGGAGCAGGTGCTGGGCTCTCTGCTGCTGTTCCGGATCTGCTACTACGTCGTGCCCTTCGTCACCGCGCTGGCGATGCTCGGCGCCTACGAGATCGTGAAGCGGGCGGGCGGCGCGCGCGGAGAGCCGTGAGCCTCGGCGGCCGCGAGCATGCCTGAGGCCGCCACGAGCCGGGCGGCCTGGACCAGCGCGGCGACGGCGGTCTCGCTCGTCGGTCTCTTCGCGTACCACCGCGGCCTCCTCGACGGGCCGATGATCGCGGCGGGGCTCGCGGCGATCTGCGTCGGCGGCTTCCTCGCCACCCGCGGGCGCGACGCGATCGCCGCCGCACCGAGCCTGCGCCAGACCGATCGCCACGCGGTCGCCGAGGCGCTGCTCGCCAACATCCCCGACCCGGTGATCCTCATCGACCGCCGCGCGGTGGTGATCGAGGCGAACCCGGCGGCGCGGGCCCTGCTGCCGGCCTTGCGCCTGCGCCACCCGCTCTCCTTCGCCCTGCGCGCGCCGGACGTGCTCGACGCGGTGGAGGCGGTGCTGCGGACCGGCGCGCCCGCGAAGACCACCTACGCCGTCCGCGTGCCGACCGAGCGCGCCTTCGAGGTCCAGATCGGCGCGCTGCCGATGCCGGAGGGCGGCCAGCCGAACGTGGTGCTGTTTCTGCGCGACCTCACCGCCGCGCGGCGCCTTGAGGCGATGCGGGTCGATTTCGTCGCCAATGCCAGCCACGAGCTGCGCACGCCGCTGGCCTCGCTCCTCGGCTTCATCGAGACGCTGCAGGGCCCGGCCCGTGCCGACGCGCCGGCCCGCGAGCGCTTCCTCGGCATCATGCACAGCCAGGCGCAGCGGATGACCCGGCTGATCGACGACCTGCTCTCGCTCTCGCGGATCGAGCTGCGCGAGCACGTGGCGCCGACCCAGGTGGTCGACCTCGGCACGATCGCCCGCCAGATGGTCGATGCGCAAGGGGCGCTCGCGGCGGCCCGCGGCGTCGCGGTCGTCCTGGAGGCGGGGGAGGGCGCGTATCCGGTGCTCGGCGAGCCGGACGAGCTGCTGCGCGTCGTCGAGAACCTGATCGAGAACGCGGTGAAGTACGGCGGCCGCAGCGTCGTCGTCGGCCTGGCGCGGACGCGCGACGCGCTGCTCGGCAGCCGCATCGTGCTGAGCGTGCGCGACGACGGGCCGGGCATCGCCCCCGAGCACCTGCCGCGCCTGACCGAGCGCTTCTACCGCATCGACGTGGCGTCGAGCCGCCAGAAGGGCGGCACCGGGCTCGGCCTCGCCATCGTCAAGCACAGCCTCAACCGCCACCGGGGCCGCCTCGCCTTCGAGAGCGAGGTCGGTGCCGGCACGGTGGTGCGCGTGACGCTTCCCGAGCACCGCCCCCGCGCCGCGGCGGAGCCGACGGCGGAGGCCGATCAGCCGTAGGCGGCGATCGCCCGGGCGGAGCCGGGCTCGGCCACCTCGAGCCCCGAGCCGACATACTCGTTGAGCTTGTTGCGCAGCGTCCGGATCGAGATGCCGAGGATCTTGGCCGCATGGGTGCGGTTGCCGAGGCAATGGTCGAGGGTGTCGAGGATCAGGTCGCATTCGACCTGCGCCACGGTGCGGCCGACGAGCCCGCGGGTCGCGGCTTCCGCCACCTGGGCCGCGCGCGTCGCGGCACCGACCGGCGCGGCGATCGAGTCGCCCTCCGGCGTCAGGATCGCGTCGGCGCCGATCTCAGGGCCGGAGGCGAGCAGCACCGCCCGGTGCAGGGTGTTCTCGAGCTCGCGCACGTTGCCGCGCCACGGGTTCTTCAGCACCATCTCCTGCGCCGCCCGCCCGAGCGGCCGCACCGGCACGCCGTTCACCTCGGCATACTTCTTGGCGAAGTGCGCGGCGAGCTCGAGGATGTCGGCCGGGCGCTCGCGCAGGGGCGGCAGGCGCAGGTGGACGACGTTGAGGCGGTAGAACAGGTCCTCGCGGAACGTGCCCTTGCGGACCTCCTCGGCGAGGTTGCGGTTCGAGGTGGCGAGCACGCGGATGTCGACCTTGACCGGGGCCGAGCCGCCGACGCGGTCGATCACCCGCTCCTGCAGCGCCCGCAGCAGCTTGGATTGCAGGCGGACGTCCATCTCCGAAATCTCGTCCAGCAGCAGCGTGCCGCCGTTGGCCTCCTCGAAGCGGCCGATGCGCCGGGCGACCGCGCCGGTGAAGGCGCCCTTCTCGTGGCCGAACAGCTCGGATTCGAGCAGGGCCTCGGGGATCGCGGCGCAGTTGACCGAGACGAACGGCTTGTTGCCGCGTGCCGACTTCTGGTGGACGTGGCGGGCGAGCACCTCCTTGCCGGTGCCGCTCTCGCCGGTGATCAGCACCGAGGCCTCCGAGCGGGCGATCTGCTCGGCCAGGCGCACCACCTTCTCCATCGAGGCGTCGCGCCAGACGAAGGCGCGTCCGTCCGCCGAGACCGCCTCGAGCACGGCGGCGATCAGGTCCGGGTCCGGGGGGAGGGGGATGTACTCCTTGGCGCCCGCCTGGATCGCGGCGACGGCGGCCTTCGCGTCGGTGGTGACGCCGCAGGCGACGACCGGGGTGCGGATGCGCTCCTCGCTCAGCGCCGCGACGAGGTCGCGGATCGAGAGCCCGACATCGATCATGATGAGGTCGGCGCCCTTGGCGCGCAGGACGTTCAGCCCCTGCGCGACGCCGTCGGCCTGGGTCACCGCCGCCCCGCGGTTCATCGCGATCTTCGAGGCGGTGATCAGCTCGCCGTTGAGCCGTCCGATAATCAAGAGCCGCATCGCGGTGTCTCCGTTCTAACTGTGTCGGCGCCGCGGACCGCCCCGTCGTGCACGGCGGAGCGCGGGGCCCGGGTCTCAAGAGGTCAGCGGTCGCCCTTGACGATCTCGGTCATCGTCACCCCGAGGCGATCCTCGACCAGGACGACCTCGCCGCGGGCGACGAGGCGGTTGTTGACGAAGATGTCGACCGCCTCGCCGACCTTGCGGTCGAGCTCCAGCACCGCCCCGGGGGCGAGGCGGAGCAGGTCGCCGATCGGCATCCGCACGGCACCGAGCACCGCCGACACCATCACCGGCACGTCGAAGAGCTGCTCGAGGTCGGAGGCGCTCTTGGGCGTCGTCGGCACGTCGCGGATCGAATCCTCGCCCGCGAAGGCCGGATCCTGGTCGCCGAGCTGCGGCAGGCTGAAATCGTCGGACATCGGGCTCTTTCGATCTCTCAGGGTTCGACGGCGGTGCCGAGGGCATCGAGGACCGCGGCCTCGATGCGGGCGCGCTCGCGCACGATCCCGCCGTCGGCCCACTCGATGCGGGCGTCGCCCGACGCCATGTCGGGATCGCCCAGCACGACGAGGCGGCCCTCGTAGCCGCGCTCGCGCGCCAACCGCTTCATCAGCCCCTCGGCCTCCTCGACGAGGCCGTCATGGACGCGCACGACAAGGTGCGGCACGCCGCGCAGGTGCTGGAGGGCGGCACGCGCCGCCTCGCCGATCGCGGCGAGCGGCCGGGCGTCGAGGGCGTCGCCCGCGATCTTGCGGGCGAGCAGCACCGCCACCTCGACCGCCTGGTCCTCGCGCGCCACGTCGCGGGCGTCGGCCTGCGCGATCAGCCCGGCGGCGGCGAGCGACAGGCGGGTCATCGCATCGGACAGCCGCGCCTGCGCCTGGGCCTCGGCCTGGGCGCGGCCCTCCTGCACGCCGCGGGCGTGGGCGTGGGCGGCGGCCTCGTCGGCGGCCTCGGCCGCGCGCACGCTCTCGCGGCTCGGCTGCGGCCGGCGGAAGTCGGTCTCGAACAGGAACGGCGTCTTGGCGGGAGCGGGCTTGGCGTTCAATAGACCAGCTCCTCCTCGGCGCTGTTCTTGGCGATCATGATCTCGCCCTTGTCGGCGAGGTCCTTGGCGAGCTCGGTCATCTTGGCCTGGGCCTCGTCCACCTCCTTGAGGCGGATCGGGCCGATCGAGCCCATCTCGTCGGTGAGGTTCTTGGCGGCGCGGGTCGACATCTGCGCCAGGAAGAAGCCGCGCACGCGCTCGTCGGCGCCCTTCAGAGCCCGGCACAGGGTCTCGTTGTCGACCGAGCGCATCAGCGTCTGGACGCTGCCGGGATCGAGCTTGAGCAGGTCCTCGAAGGTGAACATCAGCTCGCGGATGCGCTTGGCCGAGCCGCGGTTGCCCTGGTCGAGGGCGGCCAGGAACCGGCCCTCGGTCTGGCGGTCGAAGGCGTTGAAGACGTCGGCCATCATCTCGTGCGCGTCGCGGCGGGCGGATTGCGCGATGGTGGCGACGAACTCGACGCGCAACGTCTCCTCGATGTGGCGGAGCGCCTCCTTCTGCACGGTCTCCATCCGCAGCATCCGGTTGAGCACGTCGATGGCGAATTCCTCCGGCAGCAGGGTGAGCACCTTGGCCGCGTAGTCGGAGCGCACCTTCGACAGCACCACGGCGACGGTCTGCGGGTACTCGTTGCGCAGGAAGGCGGCGAGGATCTCGGGATCGACCTGGGCGATCGAGGCCCAGACCCGCTTGCCCGAGGCGCCCTTGATCTCGGCCATGATCATCGAGACCTGCTCGGTGGGGAAGATCTTCAGCAGCAGCGACTCCGTGCGCTCGAAGTTCGAGGTGATGCCCCCGCCGGTCGACAGCCGCGAGACGAAGTCGATGATCAGCTTCTCGACCGTCTCGGCCTCCAGCGATCCGAGCTGGACCATCGCGTGCGAGACCGTCTTGATCTCGTCCTCCTCCAGGCGCTGCCAGATCGGCGCCCCCTCGGCCTCGCCGAGGAGCAGCAGCAGCGCGGCGGCACGTTGCGGCCCCGGCATCGACGCGAACGCCGATCCCCCGAGGTCCTGCAAGCTCTCACCCAGTCCCGCACCCGCCGCCATCGTCCCGTCCCCTCCTCAAAGCCACTCGGTCGTCGTTCGCATCGTGCCGGCTACGGCGTTTCCTGGATCCAGTTGCGCAGGACCTCGACCGTCTCGGACGGGCTGGCGCGGACCATGTCGACCACCCGCTGCACGGTGTCGGCCTGGATCTGCCCGTTGATCTTGGCGAATTCCATCAGCCGGGCGGTCTGGTTCTCCCGCGGCACCAGGATCGTGCCGCCGGCTTCGATGTCCACCCCGCCCGCCGCGCCCGCCGCACCGAGCAGCGGCGTCGCCGCCGGGTCGGAGGCGAGCACGCGGCGCAGCAGCGGACGCACGACGACGAGCAGCACGATCAGGGTGAGCAAGGCGAGCACGCCGAGCTCGACGAACCGCATCACGTCTTCCTTGGTCGGGCTGAGCAGCGACTGGATCAGCGTCGGCTCGACGAAGTCGGCCGGGGTCGGCGCCTCGGCGAAGCGCAGGTTCACCACCTCGATCTGGTCGCCGCGCGCCTTGTCGAAGCCGACGGTGCTGCGCACCAGGGCCGCGATCCGCTCGATCTCGGCCGCTGGCCGGGGCTGGTAGGCGACCTTGCCGTCGGGGCCGGGCGCGTAGGCGCCGTCGACCAGCACCGCCACCGAGAGGCGCTTCACCCGGCCGCCCTCGACCACCTCGGTCCGCGTGACCTTGGAGATCTCGTAGTTCGTGGTCTCCTCGTTCTTGTTCGAGGAATCCTTCGGCGCGGGCGCCTTGTCCTGGGCCGCGCCGGGAAGCTCGTTGCCGACGCTGACCGAGCCCTCGTTGTTGGCGGTCTGCGAGGCCTCCGTGCGGGTCTGGCTCGAGCGTACCACGCGGCTCTCGGGGTCGAAGGTCTCCGAGCGGCTCTCGACGCGGTTCATGTCGAGCTCGGCCGAGACCTGGACGCGGGCACGGCCCGGCCCGACGATGCCGGCGACGATCTCCTCGATCTGCGAGCGCAAGCGGCGCTCGAGTCCGGTCTGCTTCTCCTCGAAGGCGCCGGCCTCGCCCTGCTCGCCGCGGGCGCCGTCGGCCAGGAGCCGGCCGCGCTCGTCGACGATCGAGACGCGCTCGGGCTTCAGGCCCTCGACCGCGGAGGCGGCCAGGTGCCGGATCGCGCGGACCTGGCCGGCATCGAGGTCGCCCATCAGCTTCAGGACGATGGCGGCGCTCGGCAGCTCGCGGTCGCGCTCGAACAGGCGGCGCTCGGGCAGGACGAGGTGGACGCGGGCGGCCTGGACCCGGCCGATCGCCCGGATCGAGCGCGACAGCTCGCCTTCGAGCGCGCGCAGGTGGTTCACGTTCTGGACGAAGTTGGTCGACGAGAACGCGTCGCCCTTGTCGAAGATCTCGTAGCCGACGCCGGCCTGGCTCGGCAGGCCCTTGCCGGCGAG
Source organism: Methylobacterium sp. E-025 (assembly GCF_022829705.1). Lineage (NCBI taxonomy): Bacteria > Pseudomonadati > Pseudomonadota > Alphaproteobacteria > Hyphomicrobiales > Methylobacteriaceae > Methylobacterium > Methylobacterium sp. E-025. Next base: position 61,159 of record NZ_JAKSYR010000091.1, on the reverse strand, counting down.
GTCCATGCGCAGGCGGGGCAGGTCGGCGCGCGGCGCCATCACGGTCTGGCCGGTGTCGCCCCGGGTCTCGTAGCGGATGCCGCGGGCATCGAGGTCGCGCACCACGGCGGCCGCATCCTGGGCCGACAGGTCGGCGAACAGCACGCCCATGTCGGGGCGCGAGACCCGCAGGATCACGAAGGCGAAGAAGCCGATGAGGGTCAGCGTCACCGCCGCCATCGCGGCGAGGCGCGCCGGTCCGAGCTTGGTGACGAGATCGAGAACCGGCTTCACGGCTGTTACGCGCCCACCCCAGGCGGGCGCCGCGATCGGCCCCGCCCGGCAGAATTTGCCCAGGCCGTGGTTAGCGGGCGGTTAACGAATGGCCGCCGCCCCTCCATCGCCGAGCCTCTCCAAGCAGCGAAGCCGCATCCGCGGGAGGCGGATGCGGCTTCGCGTGAAACCGGCGGCGACCGCGCGGGCTGAACCGCGCCGGCCGGGGCACGGGGTCGAGTCAGTGGCGGTAATGCTGGATGCGCGTGGTGCGCAGGCCGGCAAGGCCGTGCTGGTCGATCGAGAACTGCCAGCTCAGGAACTCCTCGGTGGTGAGGGTGTAGCGCTGGCAAGCCTCTTCCAGGCTAAGGAGACCGCCGCGGACGGCGGCCACCACTTCGGCCTTCCGGCGGATCACCCATCGACGGGTGCTCGTGGGCGGCAGGTCGGCGATCGTCAGGGGACTTCCATCGGGCCCGATCACGTATTTCACTCTCGGGCGGTGCGGTTCGGTCATGATACGCTCTACAACTCGACTGACCTGTCGAGCCATCAACCTACTTGCGCGGGCTTAAAACATGTTGAAGCGGATCACTCGGAATTGATTCGTTATCCCGAGGTTGTGGACAACCCGATCCCGGTGACGCTGGAGAGCGGCACGCGCGAGGTGCCGATGACCAGGACCGGGTTGGCCCCGCTGAGGTCGACCTCGTCCACGGTGCCGGTCGTCTCGGTCGCGACCGAGACGGCGGCGCCGGTCGCATCGGTGGCCGAGACCTTGATCGAGTAGGTGCCCGCCGCCGAGGCGAGCCCGGACGAGTTCTTGCCGTTCCAGGAGAAGGTCTGGGGGCCGGCGGCGAGCGACGTCGTCTGGGTGCCGACGACGTTGCCTTTGGAATCGGAGATCGTCACCACCGCCTTGGTCGCCGCGCGCGCCGGCGTCAGGCTCCAGGTCGCGGAGCCGTCCTTGAGGTCGGCCGTGGTGCCGTCGGTGGTGATGGTCTTGCCGATGTAGCTTGTGGCCGAGGCCGAGCTCGCCGCCTTGCTGCTCGCCAGGATGCTGTCGAGGCGGTCGTTGCCCTTGAGCTGCTGCTCCACCTGCGCGAACTGCACCAGCTGCTGGGTGAACTGGTTGGTGTCCATCGGGTCGAGCGGGTTCTGGTTCTTCAGCTGCGTCGTCAGCAGGGTCAGGAACTGCGTGAAGTTGCTCGCCAGCGTCGCGCTGTCGGCGGTCTTGCCCGCGCTGCTCGATGAGGCCGCACTGGTCAGGCTGGAAATGCCGCTGGTCATCGTGGGAGCCTCCTCAGATTCGGATGTCGAGGCCGCTCAGGCCCCGGAGCGCGCGCGTCGGCGCGATCTCCGCGACGGCGGCCTCGGAAGGGGTGCCGGGCGAAGCGCTGCCGCGGCCGGGCTGCCCGCCGCGCTGCGCGGTCTCCCCGCCGGACCCGCCGTCGCTGCGCAGCGACATCGTGATGCCGCCCTGCGACGGGTCGAGCCCGGCCTGGGCTAGTGCCTGCTGCAGGCTGCCGGCATCGCGCTGGAGCATCGCCAGGGTCTCGACGCGCTCGACGACGAGATGCGTCGTGACGGTGCCCTTGTCCTTGTCGATGTCGAGGGTGACGTCGACGCGGCCCAGCTCGAGCGGATCGAGCCGGATCTGGAACTCGCTCGATCCGGCGAGCGACCGCAGCCCGATCGTCATCGGCACCTGACCGAGCGGCACCGGCGCCGCTGTCGGCTGGGCCGCGGCCTTGTCCGCGGCGATCGGCGAGGAGCCGGACGGCGCGGCCTGGGCCTTGGCGACGGGGTGCGGCGTCGCGGGGCCGGCCGACGCGGCGTCGGTGAGCGCGGCGAAGAGGTCGGCCTTGGCCGCCGTGCCCGGCCCGGCATCCGCGCCGGCCACCGCATCGTCGCCCGTCGCGTCCGCGGGCGATGCCGTCCCGCCGGCGATCTCGGCCAGCCCGGCGGCCGCCGTCGTGCCCGCGACGCCGACGCCGACTGCCGCCGTCGCGCCGGTGCCGGCCGACATCGCCTTCGCGGCGGCGCCGAGACGCGTCGGAGGCGCAGCGGCGAGGACGAGCGCGAGGGTCGGGGTCGCGAGAGCGACGTCGGCCGCCTTCGGGTCGGCACCCTTCGCGTCGGCGGCCTTCGCGTCGGTGACCTTGCCGTCCTCGGTCTCGGCCGCCACGGTCTTCGTCGGCGCCGGCTTGCCGGCGGAGGCCGCCGAGGCGTCCTCCGTCGGCGGCGCATCGTCCTGGGCCGGCGCTTCCGCCTCGGGCTGGGTCGGGCCGGCATCGCGGGCGGTCGCCGCCGTGCCAAATCGCGAGGGAGCGGGATCGGACGGCGCGGCACCCGCGCCCGGCGCGGCCGGATCCGCCTTCGCGGATGCGTCGCGGATTGCAGCGGCGCGGGCCGTTTTGGCGTCGGCGGCAGCGAGGTCGGCGGCCTTGGCGCGGTCGGCCCGGCCGGCGGCGGTCGCGTCCGCGCTGCGCTGGCGCTCGGCGGCGTTGCGGGCCTGGGCGTTGTCCTTGGCGGTGGCGGCTTCGAGATCGCGGCCGAAGCGGGCATGCGCCGCCGCCGCATCCGCCAGGTCGCGCGTCGTCGCGCGGGCGGATGCCCGCGCCGCCGCATCCACGAAGTCCGTCGTTCCCACCGCCATGCACGCTCTCCTGCGGGAGGCGGAGCAAGCGACAGGCCAGCGCGTGCGCCGAGCCAAGATACTGAGAAACATCGTCTTTCGGCGACGGACCGGCTGGGGGATCATGCCGCCGCGGGCCGATGCTGCCGCGTGCCCGGCAGGACTTGCCGGGGCGGTCGACCGCGGCGATCGGGACGCGCCCTGGAAACGCCGAACGACACACACTATAGACAGGCCCGTGCGGCGGGATCTTCGCAGACCCGTGCCGCCGTCAGACCCGGCGCCATGAACTCCCTCGATCTTGCCAAGCCCCCGCACGAGACGCGCGTCGTCGTCGCCATGTCCGGCGGCGTCGATTCCTCCGTCGTGGCCGGGCTGCTGAAGCGCCAGGGCTACGACGTCGTCGGTATCACCCTGCAGCTCTACGACCACGGCGCCGCGACCCATCGCAAGGGCGCCTGCTGCGCCGGCCAGGACATCCACGACGCCCGCCGCGTCGCCGAGCGCCTCGGCATTCCGCACTACGTCCTCGACTACGAGGACCGCTTCCGCGACGCGGTGATCGACCGGTTCGCCGAGAGCTACCTCGCCGGCGAGACGCCGATCCCGTGCGTCGAGTGCAACCGCTCGATCAAGTTCCGCGACCTGCTGGCGACCGCCCGCGACCTGGACGCCGACTGCCTCGCCACCGGCCATTACGTCGCGAGCCGGGCGCTGCCGGGGGAGGGCGGGCGCCGCGCGCTCTACCGCGCCCTCGATCCGGCGCGCGACCAGAGCTACTTCCTCTACGCCACGACGCAGGACCAGCTCGACTTTCTGCGGTTCCCGCTCGGCGAGCTGCCCAAGGACGAGACCCGGCGCCTGGCGCGCGAGCTGGAGCTGGTGGTGTCGGAGAAGCCCGACAGCCAGGACATCTGCTTCGTGCCGCAGGGCCGCTACGCCGACGTGATCGCGCGGCTCCGCCCCGACGCCGCGCGGCCGGGCGAGATCGTGGATCTCGACGGCCAGGCGCTCGGGCGCCACGAGGGCATCATCCACTACACGGTCGGCCAGCGCCGCGGCCTGCGCGTGGCCTCGCCCGAGCCGCTCTACGTGGTCCGGCTCGAGCCCGACACCGCCCGCGTGGTGGTCGGCCCGCGCACCGCGCTGGCGACCCACCGCATCCGGCTCACCGACGTGAACTGGCTCGGGGCACCGGGCCTCGTCTCCGACATGGCGGTCGCGGTGCGCGTGCGCTCGACCCGCGAGCCGCGCCTTGCCCGGCTCGACTACGACCCCGCGACCGGCGCCGCCGAGATCGTCCTGGCCGTGCCCGAGGACGGGGTCTCGCCGGGCCAGGCCTGCGCGATCTACGCCGACGAGACCCCGCGCGGACGCGTGCTCGGCGGCGGCACGATCCGCCGCATCGACGCGGCCTCGGCGGGCGCGGCGAGAGCCGCGTGATCCGACGCGGCCCGCTCTGAACATCCCCCTCGAGACCGGAAGAGAACACGAATGCTGAGCGAGCCGGAGGCCGGGCCGAGCACCGCCCTGATGCGCAAGGCCTATGCCCGCTGGGCGCCGGTCTACGACGTGGTCTACGACAAGCTCACCGAGCCGGCCGCCCGGGCCGCGGTGGCCGCCGCCGCCGAGAGCGGCCCGCGCATCCTCGAGGCCGGCGTCGGCACCGGCCTGTCGCTCGGCTACTACCCGCGCGCCAGCTTCGTCTGCGGCGTCGACCTGTCCGAGGACATGCTGAAGCGCGCCCGCCGCAAGGTGCAGCGCCGCGGCCTTACCCACGTAAAGGGCCTGCAGGTGATGGACGTCTGCCGCCTCGGCTACGCCGATGCGTCGTTCGACGCGGTGGTGGCGCAGTTCCTGATCACCCTGGTGCCCGACCCGGAAGCCGCCCTGTCCGAGTTCCTGCGGGTGGTCCGCCCCGGCGGCGGCATCGTGCTCGCCAACCATTTCGGGCAGACCGAGGGACCGGTGGCGAAGGTCGAGGAGATCGTCGCGCCGCTCTGCACGAAGATCGGCTGGTCGTCGGACTTCAAGTCGACCCGGATCGAGGCCTGGGCGCGGCGCAACGGCGTCGAGTTCATCGGCGTCGCGCCGACCTTCCCGGGCGGGTTCTTCAAGATCCTGCGGATGCGTAAGCCCGCGTGACCGCGGCCGGCGCGACGCCGCCCGAGCGTCCGCGCTCCGCCCGCCGCCGCGCGCTGCGCTGGCTGCCCCTGGCGCTGCTGATCGCGCTGTCGATCGCCGTGCTGGTCTCGGGCGCGTCGCAGCTCCTCAGCCTCGACCGGCTGCTCGAGTCGCGGCAATGGCTGCGTGCCTTCGTCGAGGCGGACCGCCCGCGCGCCCTCGTGCTGGCCTACCTGATCTATGTCGGCTCCGTCGTCGTCTCGGTGCCGGCGACGCTGATCCTCACTATGGTGTGCGGCTTCCTGTTCGGCATCGTCACCGGCGCGATCGTCGCCGTCTGCGCCGCCACCACAGGCGCCGCGATCGTCTTCGCGATCGGCCGCGGGCCGGCCTCGGACCTGCTGCGGCGGGTGGCCGGCCCGCGGCTCGGCGCGCTCGCCGAGGGGTTCCGCAACGATGCCTTCGGCTACATCGTGTTCCTGCGCCTGTTGCCGCTGTTCCCGTTCTGGATGACCAATCTCGGGCCGGCCGCGTTCGGCGTGGCGCTGCGCACCTTCGTGCTCGCCACCGCCTGCGGCCTGCTGCCCGGCGCCTTCGTCTACGCGGCGACCGGCGCCGGCATCGAGGACGTGGTCGCGGCCCATGCGGACGCGAAAGCAGTATGCCTGTCCGCCGGCGGCAGCGATTGCGACAACGCGCTGAGCTTCCGCGCGCTGGTGACGCCGCGGATGGTGATCGGCCTCGGCGGCCTCGGCCTGTTCGCGCTGCTCTCGATCGGCCTGCGGCGGCGCTTCATCCGGCGCAACGCGGGCTGATCCGCGGGACCGCTCGACCTTTGCGGGACGCGATTATCCCCACGCTGCGTACTGAAAATCGCGTTCGCGCGCCGATCCCGGGGGTGATGCCCCCTCGACGCTTCCTCGGCCCGCGGGCTACGAGGGATGATCGTGCCACCGTCTCGGCCAGGGGATGCGGGTGGCGACGGGACGTTCGCGAAGAGGCACGGGGTCGCCGCGCTTTCCGGGGCCGGGATAGCAGTGGTCGCAAGGACTGACACGGACTCGACGGAGGCGGCAGAGCGCGACGCGCCCGTCGCGGTGCCGCGTTCCGACCGCTGGCTCAAGCGCCTCGGCCTTTCCGGACGGCTCTTCCTCGTCACCGTCGCCTTCGTCGCGGCGATCGAGATCCTGATCTTCGTGCCCGCGGTCGCGAATTACCGCCTGTCCTGGCTGTCCGACCGGATCAGCGCCGCGCAGGTCGCGGCCCTCGTGCTCGATGCCAGCGAAGGGCACCCGGTGTCCGACGAGCTCGCCCGGCGCCTGCTGGCCGGCGTCGGCGCCCGCGCGATCGCGGTCCGCGACGGCGACACCCGCCAGCTCCTGTCGATCGAGCCGATGCCGGACCGGGTCTCCGACACGGTCGACCTGCGCAACCGATCGATCTGGTGCGCCATCCGCGGCGCCTGGCGGACGCTGACCGAACCGGTCGACGAGCCGATCCGCATCGTCGGCCAGGGCTGGGAAGGCTTCGACCTGGTCGAGATCATCCTCGACGACGCGCCGCTGAAGCAGGCGGTGGTCGATTTCGCGATCCGGCTGGCGGTGTCGTCGCTGATCATCGCCACCGCCGCGGCCGGCCTCGTCTTCTTCGTGCTGCAGACCCTGATCGTGCGGCCGGTGCGCCGGCTCGCGCGCAACATCACCGCCTTCGCCGACGACCCGGAGGGGGCCGACCGGATCATCACGCCCGCGCCGCGCAGCGACGAGATCGGGCTCGCCGAGACCGCGCTGGCGCGGATGCAGCGGACGCTCGCGGACCAGCTGCGCCAGAAGCGCCGGCTCGCCGAGCTCGGGCTCTCGGTCGCCAAGATCAACCACGAGCTGCGCAACCTGCTGACCGGAGCGCAGCTGCTCGGCGACCGGCTCGAGGAAACCTCGGACCCGACGGTGCAGCGCGTGGCGCCGCGCCTCGTCGCGACGCTGGGGCGGGCGATCCGCTTCTGCGAGGCGACGCTGGCCTACGGCCGCGCCGCCGAGCGCACGCCGCGCAGCCGCGCGTTCGCGCTGGCCCCGGTCCTGGCGGAACTCGCCGATCTCGCGGCGCTCTCCGCCCACGGCCGCGTCCGGGTCGTGACCGAGGTCGCCCCCGAGCTGACGGTGTTCGCCGATTCCGAGCAGATCGGGCGGGCGATCGGAAACCTGGTGCGCAACGCCGTGCAGGCGCACGACTTCACCGAGGCGAACGTGGCCTCGCCGGAGGTGCGGATCACGGCCGGGCGCGAATGCGCCGGTGCGGTGACGATCCTGGTGGCCGATAACGGTCCCGGCCTGCCGGCGCGGGCGAAGGAGCACCTGTTCGAGGCCTTCCAAGGCTCGATGCGCTCGGGCGGCACCGGGCTCGGCCTCGCCATCGCCTCCGAGCTCGTGCGGCTGAACGGCGGGACGCTGTCGCTCGACCCCGCCGCCGAGGGCACCCGGTTCCGGATCGTGCTGCCGGACGCCGAGGCCTGAGGCCTACTCGGCGGCTTCCATCATGGGCGCGGCCACCGTGATGCCGATGTCGCGCAGCAGGGCGGCGTCGGAATCGGTCTCGTTGTTGGCGGTGGTCAGCAGGCGCTCGCCGTAGAAGATCGAGTTGGCGCCGGCGAGGAAGCACAGGATCTGCGCCTCGCGGGTCAGCCCCTTGCGCCCGGCGCTGAGGCGCACCCGCGCCTTCGGCATCACGATCCGCGCGGTCGCGCACATCCGCACGAGGTCGAGCGGGTCGACCGGCGGGCGGTCCTCCAGCGGCGTGCCCTCGACGGCGACGAGGGCGTTGATCGGCACGCTCTCGGGATGCGGCGCGTGGTTGGCGAGCACCTGGAGCATCGCGGCCCGGTCGGTCACGCCCTCGCCCATGCCGACGATGCCGCCGCAGCACAGGCCGATGCCGGCCTCGCGCACGTTATCCAGGGTCTGGAGCCGGTCGGCGTAGGTCCGGGTCGAGATGATGTCCTCGTAGAAGTCCGGGCCGGTGTCGAGGTTGTGATTGTAGGAAGTCAGCCCGGCCTCGGCGAGCCGCCCGGCCTGGGACGGCGTCAGCATGCCGAGAGTGACGCACGCCTCCATGCCCAGGCCGCGCACGCCGCGGACCATGGCCAGCACCGCGTCGAATTCCGGGCCGTCCTTCGGCTGGCGCCAGGCGGCGCCCATGCAGAACCGATGCGCCCCGGCCGCCTTCGCCTCGGCGGCCTCGCGCAGAACCGCGTCGACCGGCATCAGGCGCTCCTTGGCCAAGCCGGTGCCCTTGTGATGGGCCGATTGCGGGCAGTAGGCGCAATCCTCGGGGCAGCCGCCGGTCTTGATCGACAGGAGCGAGGCGCGCTGGATGTCGGCCGGATCGTTGTGGGCCCGGTGCACGGAGGCGGCGCGAAACACGAGGTCGAGCAGCGGCAGGTCGTGGATCGCGCGGATCTCCTCGACCGTCCAGTCGTGGCGGATGGCGGGGGCGGCGGGGAGCGGGGTCGGCTGCATCATGCGCCCATGAGGCGAATCCGCGGGCGAAAATCAAGCCGTCCGGCTCAGGCCGCCGCACCGCGCAGGCGCGACAGGCCATGCCAGGCCGGCGCGATCACGAAGCTCGTCAGCGGAATCAGCAGGCCGCCGACGACGAGGCCGACGAGACCGGAGCCGGCGGCCGTCACCAGCCATTCGGCAAGGCCGGACAGGGCAGGCGGCAGCAGGCCGGCGACCGCTTCGGAGGCCGCATGCAGGGCGTGGGCGACCTGCGGCAGGCCGTAGGTCTCGAGCCCGTGGACCAGGATGCCGCCGCCGACCCAGATCATCGCCGCCGTGCCGACGATGGCGAGCAGGGCCAGGAACGGCGGCATCCCGGTGACGATGCCCCGGCCGAGCGCGCGGGTGACGCCGCCGAACGCGGAGGTGGAGGTGCTCGCCGCCATCGCCAGACCGGCGTCGTCCGCCTTCACGATCAGCGCCACCGCGCCGTAGACGAAGGCGGTGATGCCGACGGCCACCAGCGCCATCACGGCGGCCTTCGTGGCGACGCCGCCGTCGGGCAGCGCCGCCAGGGTGATCGCCATGATCTCGGCCGAGAGGATGAAGTCGGTCTTGATCGCGCCCGAGACCTTGCGGTCCTCCATTGCCCGGCCGTCGCCGGCGGCATCGCGCGGGGTGTCGTCGGCGTGGCCGGCATGCGGGAACAGCGCCTCGTAGACCTTCTCGGCGCCCTCGTAGCAGAGGTAGGCGCCGCCGAGCATCAGCAGCGGCGTGATCGCCCAGGGCGCGAAGGCGCCGAGCGCCAGGGCGGCCGGGAGCAGGAACAGCAGCTTGTTGCGCAGCGACCCCAGCGCGATCCTGCCGACGATCGGCAGCTCGCGCTCGGCGGCGAAGCCGACGACGTAGCGCGGCGTCACCGCCGCATCGTCGATCACCACGCCGGCCGCCTTCACGCCGGCCTTGGCCGCCTGGGCGGCGACGTCGTCGAGCGAGGCCGCGGCGACCTTGGCGATCCCGGCGATGTCGTCGAGAAGGGCGATCAGACCGATGCTCACGTGACGGCGTCCTCCGAGGTACAGAGCCTTCTGTGCAGAGGACGTTCACGAAGTCGAGAGCGGATCGCCGTCCGTCGTGGCGGCACGACCGCAGCCATCGAGGAAAAGCGTCAGTTCGTGGGCTCGCCGGCGGAGACCTTCGCGGTCCAGTCGTCGAAGGCGATCACCGGCTGGCGCTGCTCGCCCAGCCCCTCGATGCGCACGATCATCTCGTCACCGGCCTTGAGATAGCGCGGCGGCTTCATGCCGAGGCCGACGCCGGGCGGGGTGCCGGTGGTGATGATGTCGCCGGGCTCGAGCATCATGAAATGCGAGACGTAGGCGACGAGCTGGGGCACGTCGAAGATCATCGTCGCGGTCGAGCCGGTCTGCATTCGCTTCTCGTTCACGTCGAGGCTCATCGCGAGGTTGCCGAGGTCGGGGATCTCGTCGAGGGTCACGAGCCACGGGCCGAGCGGCCCGAAGGTCGGGCAGCCCTTGCCCTTCGTCCAGGTCGGGCCGCGCTCCATCTGCCATTCGCGCTCGGAAACGTCGTTGCAGATGCACACGCCCGCCACGTAGTTGAGCGCCTCGTTGGCGTGGACGTAGGAGGCGCGGGAGCCGATCACCACGGCGAGCTCGACCTCCCAGTCGGTCTTGGCCGATCCCTTGGGGATGATCACCGTGTCGTTGGCACCGACGATGCAGGACGGCGCCTTGTTGAAGACGATCGGCTCGGACGGGATCGGCGAGCCGGTCTCGGCGGCGTGATCCGCGAAGTTCAGGCCGATCGCGACGAAGTTGCGGGTGCCGCCGACGCAGGGGCCGAGCCGGGTCGAAGCCGGCAGGAGCGGCAGCGTCTCCGGGTCGATCACGCGCAGGCGGTCGAGCGCTTCGGGCGAGAGCCCGGGCCCGGCGATGTCGCGCAGGACCGCGGACAGGTCGCGCAGGCCGCCGTTCCCGTCGATCAGGCCCGGCTTCTCGTCCCCCGTCGCTCCGTGCCGAACCAGCTTCATGTGCGCCCCCCGTTTCGAACGATCCTGACGCGGAAGGTGGTCGCCGCGGCAGGCGGGTCAAGCCGACGCTCAGGCCTTCATGCGCACGTAGGTGCCGGGGGCGGGCGCCAGCGAGGGCAGCGCGTCGCCGCCGGGCTTGCGGGCGGACACGCGCTCGGGCGCCTGCGCCTCGAGCCACTTGAACCAGTACGGCCACCACGAGCCCTTGGTCTCGGTGGCGGCCCCGAGCCAATCCTCCAGGCGCCCTTCCGCCTTTCCGCCGGTCCAGTAGCCGTATTTCGGCTTGGAGGGCGGGTTGACGACGCCGGCGATGTGGCCGGAGCCGGCCAGCACGTAGTCCACCGGGCCGCCGAACTTCGAAGAGCCCTCGAACACCGAGATCGCCGGCGCGATGTGGTCCTCGCGCGTGGCGAGGTTGAACACCGGCACCGTCACCTTCTTCAGGTCGAGGCGGATGTTGCCGAGCACCATCCGGCCCTGCGCGAGGTTGTTCTCGAGGTAGCAGTTGCGCAGGTAGAAGGCGTGGTTGGCCGCCGGCATGCGGGTGGCGTCGGCGTTCCAGTACAGCAGGTCGAAGGCGCTCGGCGGCTTGCCCTTGACGTAGTTGTTGACGACGTAGGACCAGATCAGGTCGTTCGGCCGCAGCATGTTGAACGCGTTGGCCATCTTGGCGCCGTCGAGGTAACCGCGCTCGGCCATCTGGGTCTCGATCTGCCGGATCTGCCCCTCGTCGGCGAAGACCTTGAGGTCGCCGGCATGGGTGAAGTCGACCTGCGTGGTCAGGAAGGTCGCGCTCTTGATGCGCTTGTTGCCGGTGGCGGCCTGCATCGCGAGCGTGACGGCGAGCAGCGTGCCGCCGACGCAGTAGCCGGCCGCCGCCACTTCCGTCTCGCCGGTGGCGACGCCGATCGCGTCGATCGCCGCCTCGATGCCCTCGCGCATGTAGGACTCGAAGTCCTTGTCGCGGTGGCGCTCGTCCGGGTTGACCCAGGAGATCACGAAGACGGTGAGGCCCTGGTCGACCATCCAGCCGATCAGGCTTTTCGCCGGATTCAGGTCGAGGATGTAGAACTTGTTGATCCACGGCGGCACGATCAGGAACGGGCGCTTCAGCACCGTCTCGGTGCGCGGCGCGTACTGGATCAGCTCCATCAGGTCGTTGCGGAACACCACCTCGCCGGGCGTCACCGCGACGTCGACGCCGAACTCGAACGCGTTCCGGTCGGTCTGGCGCACCCGCAGCTCGCCGGCGCCGGCCTCGATGTCCTCCTGCAGCATCTTCATGCCGCGGACGAGGTTGGCGCCGTTCTCCTGCAGCGTGTGCCGGATCAGCTCGGGGTTGGTCATCACGAAGTTCGAGGGCGAGAGCGCGCCGGCGAGCTGGCGCAGGTAGAACTGCGCCTTGTGGCGGGTGTGCTCGTCGATGCCCTCGGCCTCGTTCACCAGGCCTTCGGCCCAGCGGGTGGTGATCAGGTAGCCCTGCTTGATGAAGTCGAAGTACGGATTCGACGACCATTCGGCGTCGGCGAACCGCGCATCCTTCGGCTCGGGTTGCGCCACCGGCTCGGCCTCCTGGCCCTGGAGGCGCATCCACGTCGTGCCCCACAGAGCGACGAAGGCCTCGCTGAGCTTGGCCTGCGCCTCGAGCGTCCGCTTCGGATCGGAAAGCCACGTCTCGGCCACGGTGCCGAGGGTGCGCACGAGCTCGCTCGCCTCCTGCGGCGGCTTGGGCTGGACCGGCAGGCCGTCCTCGGGAGCGACGTAGCGCGCGGCGGCCCGTCCGAGCTGTTCCATGAACTGGCCCGCATTGCGCGAGAGGGTCTCGAAATCGAGCATCGCGGGCGTCGTCGGCTGCGTCGTCACGCGTGATCCACTCCCTGGCTTCGTCCGCGCCGGCAGCGCGGGCGGACCCGAGCACCCGCCCCGGAGGGCGGTCCGAGCCTCGTTTCCGCCAAATTAACGCGCCAACCCCGAATTTGCCCAGCGCGGCAGGCGCGAACGGCGATATAACTGCGGCATGACCTCAACTTGCGACAAGGTTCCGGACCCCGGCACGACTTCTCCGGGCAGGCCGTCGAATCCGTCCGGCTCCGCAGCGCAGGGCATCGCGTTCCGGCGCCTCCTCGGCACGCTCGCGCTCTGCGCGGCGGCGGCCACGGGCGCCTGCTCCTCCGACCTCTCGCCGATCAAGACGCTGGCGGTCGAGGCCGGCTACGGCCCGAAAACCGTCGCCGCGCCGGACTTCGTGGCGAACTCGCGGCCGAAGGGCGGGACCGAGTTCATGCCGGTCGGCGTCTCCGCTCCGGCGCGTCCGGTGCGGGCGAAGTCGGCCGAGAGCCAGAAGGCGCTGGAAGCCGAGCTCGAAGGCGCCCGCGGCCGCAACGAATCGCGGGGCCGGGCCGCGGAGAGCGCCGGCAAGGCGACGAAGCCGGCGAGCGCGCCGGCCCAGCCGGCACAATAAGGCCGATATTCGGGGTCGGCGGCAGGCCGCTTCGATGTTAGAGAGGCCGACCGCCACCCGTCGGGGCCGCCAGTGCCGCCCCACGGGATCCGCGCCGATGGACAGATGGCCATGACCGATTTTCACCGCATCAAGCGCCTGCCCCCCTACGTGTTCGAGCAGGTCAATCGGATCAAGGCCGCCGCCCGCGCCAACGGCGCCGACATCATCGACCTCGGGATGGGCAACCCCGACCTCGACGCCCCCAAGCACGTCATCGCCAAGCTGTGCGAGACGGCCGGGCGCCCGCGCACCGACCGCTACTCGGCCTCGAAGGGCATCGCCGGCCTGCGCCGCGCCCAGGCGGGCTACTACCAGCGCCGCTTCGGCGTGAGCCTGAACCCCGACACCCAGGTGGTCGCCACCCTCGGCTCGAAGGAGGGCTTCGCCAACATGGCGCAGGCGATCACCGCGCCGGGCGACGTGGTGCTGGTGCCGAACCCGAGCTACCCGATCCACGCCTTCGGCTTCCTGATGGCGGGCGGCGTGATCCGCTCCGTCCCGGCCGAGCCGACGCCCGCGTTCTTCCCGGCGCTGGAGCGCGCCATGGCGCACTCGATCCCGAAGCCGGTGGCCCTGGTGGTTTGCTACCCGTCGAACCCGACGGCCTACGTGGCGACGCTCGACTTCTACCGGGACCTCGTCGCCTTCGCGAAGCGCCACGAGATCATCCTGCTCTCGGACCTCGCCTATGCCGAGGTGTACTTCGACGGCGAGCCGCCGCCCTCGGTGCTGCAGGTGCCGGGTGCGATCGACGTGACGGTGGAGTTCACCTCGCTGTCGAAGACCTATTCCATGGCTGGCTGGCGCATGGGCTTCGCCGTCGGCAACGAGCGCCTGCTCGCCGCGCTGTCGCGGGTGAAGTCCTACCTCGATTACGGCGCCTTCACGCCGATCCAGGTCGCGGCGACCGCCGCGCTCAACGGGCCGGACGATTGCATCCAGGAGATGCGGGCGATCTACAGGAAGCGCCGCGACGCGCTGGTCGAGTCCTTCGGCAAGGCCGGCTGGAAGATCCCGGCGCCCGCCGCCTCGATGTTCGCCTGGGTGCCGATCCCGGAGAAGTTCAAGGCGCTCGGCAGCCTCGAATTCTCGAAGCTCCTCCTCGAGAAGTCGGACGTCGCGGTGGCGCCCGGCATCGGGTTCGGCGAGTTCGGCGACGACTTCGTCCGCATCGCCCTCGTCGAGAACGAGCAGCGCATCCGCCAGGCGGCCCGCAACGTCCGCCGCTTCCTCGAGACCGCGGACAAGACGCTGCACAACGTCGTGCCGCTGGCCAAGAGCGCCTAATCCCGATTGTTGCGGCGGGGCGACAGGCCCGGCCAAAGCGCGATAGGTGTGCTGCATGTGCTTGTCACCCGCCGGCCCCGTGCGCAGGGTCGGCGGCAATGATCCGCACTCGCGTCCCCGAGGCTTGCATGCGTCGCCTGTCCCTGCCCGCCGCCCTGCTGCTGGCGGCAGCCGCCTCGGCCTGCGCGCCGAACCCGATCGTCGCCCGCGACCCGATCCCGGCGCCGGGCCCTGATGCGGCCTTCGCCTGCGATTCGCGCCCGCTGGTGCTGAACGCCTTCGACACGACCTGCAAGCCGATCGCCCGGCAGCCGGCGGTCGTGCTGCATTCCAAGGGCTGATCGAGGCTGATCGAGAGCCGACCGACCGGGGCTTCCGGTCGGTTTTTCCGGGGGCGATGCCGCGGCCGGCGCGTCGCGGCGACGGACACGCGGCCGCGCATCGGGCATGATGCCCCGACGATCGAACCCGCCCCTCAGCGACGGAGCACGCGATGAACACCTTCCTCCGACACGGCCTCGCCGCCGGCCTGTTCGCGCTCGCCGGTGCCGGTGCCGCCCAGGCCCAGTCCGGGGCCTACGTGTTCCAGGGTCCGGACGGCCCCACGGTGCTGCAGGTCGACGGCGCCAACCGCCCGATCGTCCCGCCCGCGCGCCCCGACCTCGCGGTGCCGGCGATCGCCGTGCCGCAGGTGATGAACGGCGGCGGCTACGGCATCACCGGCTTTAACTACTACGACAGCGGCCTCATGGAGGGCCGCACCGATCCCCGCGCCAAGCGGCGCTACGTGCTGGCACCGGCCTGGATCGCCGGCTACGGCCAACACTGACGGGCTCGACGCGGCGCGCTGATTTTCCAACGCGCCGCGCGGATTTCGTCGACGCGCCGCGCGATCCGGCTCAGTCCTTCGACGGGTCGTGGCCCCAGTTCATCAGCGACAGCGCCCAGGCCGAGTCGGGATCGTTGCGGGACTTGCCGCCCTGCGCGAGGTGCCGGCGGACGTAGCCGACGACCTTGCGCATTTGGCCGTAATCGTCGTCCGTGAGGTCGGCCTTCTTCTTGGCCTTGATCTCGAGAATGCGGCGCCCCTCCTTGTGCCCAGTGGCCTCGCCGCCGCCGGACTTCTGCCCAACCGACTTGCTGGCGTCGGAGTCGAGGTGCTTCCTCAAGGCGGCGGGCGTCATGTTCACCGCCGCGTCGAACTCCTTCCGGGTCTGCTCGCGGTCGTGCTCGGCGTCGTCCCGCGAATCCTTGTTCTCGGCCTTCGTCATCGCGCGTCCCTCCCGATCGGGGTGAAAATCCCCGGTCAACGCACGAGGCGGCCATGGTTTCACGGATCGGCGCGGGTGGGAGCGTCGCATGAGCTCGGCACGCGCCATGGGATGGGAGCCGTTTACAGAGGCGCCCGCCGCCGGTATCACCCCGCTCGACCTCTTTGAGCCCCCGACACAAGCGACACACCCTCGAAATGCGCGCCGAGATCGAGCAAGCCTCGGATGCCGCCAAGCAGTCGATCGGACTGCTGAGGAGGCATCTTTGACTGGGATACCGTCGATAAACGACTCGCGGAGCTGAATGCGGCGTCCGAGAACCCGGAACTGTGGAACGACGCCGACGCCGCGCAGAAGGTGATGCGCGAGCGCCAGCAGCTCGACGAGGCCGTGGCCGCCATCCGCAAGCTCGAGCAGGACCTCGACGACGGGGCGATGCTGATCGAGCTCGGCGAGACGGAGGGCGACGAGGCCTCGATCCGCGAGGGCGAGGCCACGATCCTCACCGTCGAGAAGGAGGCGGCCGGCCGTCAGGTCGAGACGCTGCTGTCGGGCGAGGCCGACGGCTTCGACACCTATCTCGAGGTCCATGCGGGCGCCGGCGGCACCGAGAGCCAGGATTGGGCCAACATGCTCCAGCGCATGTACGGCCGCTGGGCCGAGCGCCGGAAGTACAAGGTCGACATCGTCGAGTGGTCGGACGGGGAAGAGGCCGGGATCAAGGGCGCCACGCTCCTGATCAAGGGCCACAACGCCTACGGCTGGCTCAAGACCGAGTCCGGCGTGCACCGCCTGGTGCGCATCTCGCCCTACGATTCGAGCGCGCGGCGGCACACCAGCTTCGCCTCCGTCTGGGTCTACCCGGTGATCGACGACCGGATCGAGATCGAGATCAAGGAATCCGACTGCCGGATCGACACCTACCGGTCGTCGGGCGCGGGCGGGCAGCACGTCAACACCACCGACTCGGCGGTGCGCATCACCCACAACCCGACCGGGATCGTGGTGGCGTGCCAGCAGGAGCGCTCGCAGCACAAGAACCGGGCGACCGCCTGGAACATGCTGCGCGCCCGCCTGTACGAGGCCGAGCTGAAGAAGCGGGAGGAGAAGGCCAACGCCGAGGCCGCCTCCAAGACCGACATCGGCTGGGGCCACCAGATCCGCTCCTACGTGCTGCAGCCCTACCAGCTCGTGAAGGACCTGCGCACCGGCACGCAGTCGACCGACCCGGACGAGGTCCTCGACGGCGACATCGACCCCTTCATCGAGGCGTCGCTGGCGCAGCGCCTGTACGGGGCGACGGAGAAGGTCGAGGACATCGACTGAGGCGGCAGGACGGGAACCGTTTTTCGTCCATCGAACGCTTGCCATTCCGGGTTCGCCTCGGGCGCCCCGGAATGGCGGGACACGCGACGTCGCGCCGGCCGCGACGTCAGGGCCCACCGCCCTCGGCGAGTTCGCGCCCCGCCTCCAGGAACCCCAGCGGGTCGACCGGCTCGCCGTCGATCCGGGTCTCGTAGTGCAGGTGCGCGCCGGTCGAGCGCCCGGTCGAGCCGACGCGGCCGACCAGATCACCGGCGCGGAGCCATTGGCCGGCCCGTACCGCCATGCGCGACAGGTGCGCGAAGCGCGTGACCACGCCGTGGCCGTGGTCGATCTCCACCATGTTGCCGTAGCCGCCGGTGGCCTCCGCCGTGACGACGCGCCCGGGCGCGGTGGCCAGCGCTGGCTCGCCCATCTCCGCCTTCAGGTCGAGCCCGGTATGCAGCGCGAGCCCCCGCGTGAACGGGTCGAGCCGCGGCCCGAAGGTGCTGGCCACGCCGCGGTCGCGCGGCAGCGGGCGGTCGAGCGGCAGGCGGGCGGCGAGCCGGCGCAGCGCCTGGGCATCGCCGACGGTGCGGGACGCGACCGCGAGGGCGTCGGCGAACGGGCTCGGATCGATCGGCACGAGCGGCCCGCCCAGGCCCGCCGCGGCCGGACGCTGCAGGTCGATTCCGGTCCGCTCCAGGGCGCGGCGCAGGCGTCCGAGATCGCTCGCCGCCCGCTCGGTGATGCGGTCGAGCCCGAGCACCTGCGCCGCCGCGAGGCCGTCGAGCCGCCCGGCGAGGGCCGCAACCTGCAGGTCGGTCTCGCGCGCGCTGCGACGCCCGGGCCGCGCCTCGACCCCGCGCAGGCCGAGATCGCTCTCGCCCGCCGAGGATGGGCCGGGCAGCGAACCGGTGGTCGGCGGATCGATCGGATCGGACGACGCGTCGTCCGGCTGCGCGAGACGGGCGAGCACGGCCTGCCGCCGCTCCAGATCGTTCTGGCGCGCCGTCAGCCCGTCGAGGCGCGCCGCGACGGCGACCTGCGCCTCCGCCCGCGCCGAGCCGCCGCGGTCGAGCTCGGCCCGCAACGCGGCGAGGCGCGCCTCGTAGGCCGTCTGCATCGCGCCCTGCCGCGCGACGAACCCGGCGAGGATGTCGTCGTGGAACACCACCAGCCCGCTCGCGCCGGCGGCCCACAGGCCGGTGACGAGAAGGGCAGCGGCGAGAAGCCGGCTCCTGCGGTGCGGAAGGCTGGCGGAAGGGGTCATCGATTCGGGCCCGATGCCGAGGGCGCCATCGAAGGCCGACAGGGTTAAGAAACCGAGAACCCTCATGCCTCCCGCGGGATGCGGGATCGGCTCAGGGGAGGGCGCGGGCGGCCTCAAGCACCTCCTCGGCATGGCCCGGCACCTTCACCTTCGGCCAGATCCGCGCGATGCGACCGTCTCGGTCGAGCAGCATCGTGGTGCGCTCGACGCCCATGTACTTGCGCCCGTACATGCTCTTCTCAACCCAGACGCCGTAGGCCTCGAGCATCGCCTTGCCCTCGTCGGAGGCGAGCGGGAAGGCGAGGTCGTGCTTGGACGCGAACTTGTCGTGGCTCTTCACCGGGTCGGGCGAGACCCCGATCACGACGGCGTCGGCCGCGTCGAAGTCGGCCAGCCTCGCGTTGAAGGCCTGCGCCTCCAGAGTGCATCCGCTGGTGTCGTCTTTCGGGTAGAAGTAGAGCACGATCTTGTGACCGACGTGCTCGCCGAGCTGGAGCGTCTTGCCGCCGGAGCCGGGAAGGGTGAAGTCGGGAGCGCGTTCGCCTTGGGCGAGGGGCATCGTGCCATCCTTTCGGCCGATTGATGGTGTGCTTTGGCGCGGTGCCGGACCATCCGATGCCCGCGCTTCGGGCGCGAGAGCCGGACACGCTCCGGAAACGCGTCGTCACGAGGTTGCGTCCTAGAATGAGCGCACGTTGCGAAACAGCGGACGCGCCGATGCAAGGTTCTCATGCCTGAGGAAGAGGCCCGGCCTGAGGATACGCCCGGCGGCGGGCAGACGCGCAAGGCCGTTCGGTGCTGGACGCGGCGCTGCCTGTGGACGGCCGCCGCCCTCGTCGTCGTGCTCGGCCTCGGCCTCGGGGGCGGGGTCATGCGCCTCGCATACGGGCCCCTGCAGATCGACGGCCTGTCGGCGCGGGTCTCGTCGGCGCTCGCCGACCGGATCGGGCCGGGCTGGCGCATCAGCCTGCGCGACAGCACCCTCGAGCTCGACTCCGAGAACGCCCTGGCGCTGCGCGTCAGCGGGCTCGATATCCGCAACCCGCAGGGCGCCCTCGTGGTCCGCGCGCCGCTCGCCCTCGTCAGCATCGATCCCTGGAGCCTGCTGAAGCTCGCGCCGACGCCGCGCTCGATCGAGTTCCGCGACGTGCAGATGACGGCGCTCGTCCACCGCGACGGCTCGATCGCCTTCGCGGCCGCCGAGCCGGCGCATCCGGGCGACGCCTCGCCGCACACGCCGCCGAGCGTGGATGCGGCGCGCGGCATGGTCTCGCCGCTCTCGGCCGCAACGGCCTCGATCTTCGGCGTCGTGCTCGACTCCGCCGGCGTCGTCGGCGCGCTCGACCGCGCCCGCATCACCAATGCCCGCCTCACGCTGATCGACGACGACGCCCGCGAGCGCGCGGTGTTCGAGCACGTCAACGGCCTGTTCGGCCGGGACCCGAACCAGGACGCGCGCCTGTTCGAGCTGCGCATCGACGGGCCGCACGGGCAATGGCGCTTCGGCGGCACCCTGCGCGAGGCCGGCGGCCCGCGCCGCACCGGGATCATCACCCTCGACGACCTGCCGGCCACCGACCTGCTGCTGCTCTCCGGCCAGTCGAAGCTGCCGATCACCACCGACCTGAAGCTCTCGGCGCGGGCCGACGTCGCCCTCGACGGCGGCCGCATCGAGGCGATGAAGGCGACGCTGCGCACCAGCGACGGCACCTTCCTCGTCGAGGAGAAGGACTTCAACCCGGTCACCGTCGAGAGCCTGAAGGCCACGGTGAGCTGGGACGAGACCGCCCGGGTGATGACGCTCGACGGGCTCGACTACCTCGGCGCCGGCAACGCGGTGAACCTCACCGGCACCTGGGCCGTGGCCAAGCCGGGCGAGGACTTCGCCTGGACCGCGACCCTGTCGAGTCGGAACGCGACGCTCCGGGGCGCCGCCCCCAAGGACAAGCCGATCACCATCGCGGCGATGGACGGGCACCTCACCGGCCGCGCCGGCGGCGTCGCGATCGACAGCTTCGCGATGAGCGGCGACGGCATCCACGGCAACATGTCCGGCACCCTCGGCACCACCGCCGACGACGACGGCCTCACGCTCCACGTCACCGCCAGCGACAGCGAGGCCCGCACGGCGCTGCGGCTCTGGCCGGAGAACATCGCGCCGGGCGCGCGCAACTACCTCGTCGACGAGCTGCGCGCCGCCCGCATCGAGGCGGTCGACATCACCGTCGACATGTCGGGCGCCGAGCTCGCCGCGGCGACGCGGGGCGACCCGATGCCGGACAACGCGGTGCATATCGACTTCCGCGTCTCGGACGCGACGCTCGAGGTCTCGCCCGACGCGCCGCCGCTGACCCGAGGCAACGTCGCCGGCACGATCACCGGGCGCTCGACCCGGATCAGGAACGTCACCGCCGACATCCGCATGACCGACGGGCGCGCGCTGAACATCGCCGAGGGCGCCTTCGTCATCCCGGAGATCTCGCCCGACAAGGTCGTGGCGGATATCGGCCTTCGCCTGTCGGGCGGCGCCGACGCGCTGGCGGCCCTGCTGCAGACCAAGATGTTCAAGGCGCTGTCGGGTGTCGATCTCGACCCGTCGACGGTGAAGGGCCAGGCCGACCTGCGCATCGGCTTCCCGCTCGACCTCAAGCACATCCCCGACCTGCCCGACCTACCGGTCAGCGTCTCGGGCACGCTGAACGACCTCGCCGTCGACAAGGTCGTCGGCAAGGACAAGCTCGAAGCCGGCCGCTTCGCCGTGACCTACGACCCGCGCGGCTTCACCCTGAAGGGCGACGCCAAGCTGTCGGGCGCGCCGGTCTCGATCGACATGCATCAGGCCAAGACCGGCGGCACCGGCGAGGTGCTGGTGAACCTGACCGTCGACGACGCCCTGCGGGCGCGCAAGGGCCTGCCGACGGCCCCCCAGCTGAGCGGCCCGATCGCGGTCAAGGCCACCATCCCGCTGGTCAAGGCCGGCGCCACGAAACCCCCGATCCGGGTCGAGGCCGACCTCGCCCGCGCCGGGATCGACGGCCTGCTGCCGGGCCTGAGCAAGGCCGCGGGCAAGGCCGGGCGCCTGACCTTCTTCCTGGTCGATACCGGCCCGGGGATGGACCTGCGCGACATCGCCCTCGATGCCGGCTCGACCACGGCCCGCGGCAGCGCCTCGATCACCGGCGAGGGCGGCCTCGAGCGGGCGGACCTGACCAACCTCAAGCTCTCGCCCGGCGACGACATGCGCGTCACGCTGGATCGCAACGGAAACGGCTACCGCGTCGCGGTGAAGGGGGCGGTGGCCGACGCGCGCCCGTTCCTGAAGATGCTGACCGCGCCCGAAGGCAAGTCGCAGCGGGACGCCAACCCGAAGGACATCGACGCCGACATCCAGCTCGGCATCCTCACCGGCTTCAACGAGGAGGCGCTGACCAACGCCAGCGTGAAGCTGTCCATGCGCGGCAAGGACGTGCGCGCGGCGGCGATGAGCGGCAAGTTCCGCTCCGCCCCCTTCGTCGCGAGCGTGACCAAGGGCGAGCGCGGCACGCCGACGCTGGCGATCGAATCCGGCGATGCCGGCGCGACGCTGCGCTTCGTCGACGTCTACCGGCGGATGTACGGCGGCCGGCTCAATCTCGGCATCGTGCTGAGCGACGGGCCGCAGGCCGGCGTGGTGCAGATCCGCGAGTTCGCGCTGCGCAACGAGCCGGCCCTCTCCAGCATCATGGCCCAGGGACCGGAGACGGTGGAGACCGTCGATGCCCGCGGGCGCAAGCGCACGGTCGCGGGGCAGGGCAGCGCGGTCTCGTTCGACCGGATGCGGGCGAACTTCGTCCGCTCGGGCTCGCGCGTCGACTTTTCCGATGCGGCGATCTCGAACGCGGCGATGGGCTTCACGCTGTCGGGTTTCCTCGACACCGCCCGCGAGCGCACCGACATCAACGGCACCTTCGTGCCGCTCTACGGCCTGAACAACATCGTCTCGCAGGTGCCGCTGATCGGACCGCTCCTCGGCGGCGGCCACAACGAGGGCCTGTTCGCGGTCAACTTCCGGGTCGCGGGCAAGCTCAACGCGCCGGACGTCAGCGTGAACCCGCTCTCGGCGGTCGCGCCGGGCTTCCTGCGAAAACTCTTCAGCGCGGGCGGCGGCTCGAACTTCGCCGACGGCGTGCCCCCGGCGGTGCAGGGCGACCGCTGAGGCGGCCGATCCGCCGGCGGGCGGCCTACTCCGCGGGCGACGTTTCGCTGCCGCGTGCCGCGGGCGCCAACGGGCCGGCACCGGGCGACCCGTCGCAGGCTCCGGACGCGTAGGCGTTGATGATCGCGCCGAGCAGGCCCGGAAAGCGCGCCTCGACCTCGGCGTAGCGCGACTCGTTGCGCATCTCCACGCCGTGGCGCGCACTGCGGATCAAGCCGGCTTCGCGCAACACCTTGAAGTGCGTCGACAGCGACGATTTCGGGATCACCCGGTCTCCGAGGGCGGAGACGGCCGAGCACGCCTCGACGCAGCCCGCGCGCATGATCCGTGCGAAGATCGCCGCGCGGTTCGGATCGGACAGGGCGTGGAGGATCGCGTCCGGGCGCACGTCCTCCATCGCGGGATGGAACAGGGATCTCATGATTTCGGCATATGGGGGCTTGATCCGCGCGACATTAGTTCCGAAATCCCGAACTATGGGAATACGGCGGCCATCCCGGTGCCGGCCCATGCCGAGGGTTAGCATACATGTCCAAGCTCGCAGGCAAAGTCGCCGTCGTGACCGGCGCATCGAAGGGCATCGGTGCCGGCATCGCCAAGGCGCTGGCACAGGACGGCGCGGCGGTCGTCGTGAACTACGCATCGAGTAAAACCGGCGCGGAGGCGGTCGTCGCCGCGATCACCGCGGCCGGCGGCCGGGCGATCGCGGTCCAGGGCGACGTCTCTCAGGCCGCCCAGGCGCAAGCGGTGATCGAGGCGGCGGTGACGGCATTCGGCCGGCTCGACGTGCTGGTCAACAATTCCGGCGTCTACGACTTCGCGGCGATCGAGGAGATCACCGAGGCGCATTACCGCAAGCTGTTCGACGTCAACGTGCTCGGCGTGCTGCTGGCGACCCAGGCGGCCGCCAGGCACCTCGGCGAGGGCGGCAGCATCGTCAACATCTCGTCGGCGATCACCCACGTGCATACGCCGACGGCGGCGGTCTATGCCGGGACGAAGGGCGCCCTCAACGCGATCTCGGGGGTGCTCGCCAACGAGCTGGCGCCGCGCCGGATCCGGGTCAACACGGTCAGCCCGGGCTACGTGGTGACCGAGGGCACCCATTCGGCCGGCATCGCCGGATCCGAGATGGAAGCCGGCTTCGTCGCGCAGACCCCGCTCGGCCGCGCCGGCGCGCCGGACGACATCGCCCGGGTGGTCGCCTTCCTCGCCTCCGACGACGCGCGCTGGCTCACCGGCGAGGTGATCACGGCGAGCGGCGGCATCCGCTGACGAACGGCCCCGCATAAAGACGAAGCCGAGCCCGGTCCGGGCCCCGCTTCGCCGCGAGCCGTCACGCCACGCGTAGCAGCACGTGGCGCTTCTTGCCGAACGAGAGCTTGATCACGCCGGTCTTGGCGAAGTCGGCGGTGCGCAGCACGGCACGCTCGTCGGTGAGGACCACGTCGTCGATGCGCAGGCCCCCGCTCTTGATCTGGCGGCGGGCCTCGCTCGTGGACGGCACCAGCTTGGCGTATTCCGGCCCGAAGGCGCTGAGCACGCCGAGGCCGGCATCGACGAGGTCGCGCGAGACGGTGACGCTCGGCAGGTCCTCGGCCAGCGTCCCCTCGACGAAGGTCTTCCGCGCGGTCTCGGCGGCGGCGTCCGCCGCCTCGCGGCCGTGCATCAGCGCCGTCGCCTCGGTGGCGAGCCGCACCTTGGCCTCGTTGATCCCGGCCCCGCCCTTCGCGGCGAGGTCGGCGATCTCGGGCAGCGGGAGGAAGGTGAACAGCTTGAGGAAGCGCGCGACGTCGGCATCCTCGGTGTTCCGCCAGAACTGCCAGTAATCGTACGGCTTCAGCATCCCGGCATCGAGCCAGACCGCGCCGGCGGCGGTCTTGCCCATCTTGGCGCCCGACGCGGTGGTCAGCAGCGGGCAGGTCAGCCCGAGCAGGCCCGGGATGCCCATGCGGCGGCCGAGATCGATGCCGTTGACGATGTTGCCCCACTGGTCCGACCCGCCCATCTGCATGGTGCAGCCGTGGCGGCGGTTCAGCTCGACGAAGTCGTAGGACTGGAGGATCATGTAGTTGAATTCCAGGAACGAGAGTTCCTGGTCGCGCTCCAGCCGCATCCGCACGCTGTCCATCGACATCATGCGGTTGACCGAGAAATGGCGACCGACGTCGCGCAGCATCTCGATGTAGTTCAGCTTGGTCAGCCATTCGGCGTTGTCGACCATGATCGCGCCGGTCGCCGAGCCGTCGAAGGCGAGGAACCGGGCGAAGGTCTTCTGGATGCCGGCCTTGTTGGCCTCGATCTGCTCCAGGCTGAGGATCTTTCGCGATTCGTCGCGCCCCGAGGGGTCGCCGACGCGGGTGGTGCCGCCGCCCATCAGCGCGATCGGCCGGCCGCCGGTCTTCTGCAGCCAGTGCAGCATCATGATCGACAAGAGGTGGCCGATATGGAGCGAGGCCGCGGTGCAGTCGTAGCCGACGTAAGCCGTGAGCCGCCCCTCGGCCGCGGCCGCGTCCAGCGCGGCGAAGTCCGAGCACTGGTGGACGTAGCCGCGCTCGCTCAGGACTTTCAGGAACTCGGATTTCGGCGCGAAGGGCTCGGCGGCGGTCATGGGAGGCTCGGACTTCTCGGTTCGAAGCGGGCGGCTCCGGCACGGGACCGGACCGGTCCTGCGCGCTGGCGCGTCCGCTCGCAAAAGGGCATGAGGCGGCTGAGTGTCACTCGCAAAACCTCCGTCGCGTCGTCGTCGCCATCTCGGGCGCCCGCAGGGATCGGAGGTTTTGCGAGGGTCACCCATAGCAGGACGACCGGCGAAAGGCACGGGGGCAGGTCATGACCATGATGCGCGCGATCGGCCTGATGAGCGGCACGTCGCTCGACGGCGTGGACGTCGCCCTGATCGAGACCGACGGCGAGGCCGTCCACGTGGTCAAGGGCCACAACAACTACCTCGAGCCCCTGGGGCCGACCGGCTACCGCGGCTATTCCGAGGACGAGAAGGTCCTGCTGCGCGCCGCCACCAAGGACGCCGAGGGCGTCGTCGCCCCCGGCGACCGGCCCGGCCGGCTGCCCGAGGCGGAGGCCTTCGTCACCGAGGCGCATGCCCAGGCGGTCGAGCAGTTCCTCGCCGAGAACGGGCTCTCGCCCGCCGACATCGACGTGATCGGCTTCCACGGCCAGACGGTGATCCACCGCCCGGACCAGCGCATCACGATCCAGATCGGCGACGGGCAGGCGCTCGCCGACCGGTTGCGCATTCCGGTCGTCTCCGACCTGCGCCGCGCCGACATCGAGGCGGGCGGCCAGGGGGCGCCGCTGGTGCCGGTGTTTCACCAGGCGCTGGCCGCGGCCTCGGGGTTCGAGGGCGCCTACGGCATCCTCAACATCGGCGGCGTCGCCAACGCGACCCTGGTCGACGCGAAGGGCGGCGTGATCGCCTTCGACACGGGGCCCGGCAACTCGCTGATCGACGAGTGGATGCAGGAGCGCGAGGGCAAGAATCTCGACGACGGCGGCCGCACCGCCGCGCGCGGGCGAGCCGACGAGCCGCTGCTGGCGTGGCTGCTGACGCACCCGTTCTTCTTCCGGCGGCCGCCGAAATCGCTCGACCGCAACTGGTTCTCGCACAAGCTCGCGGGCCAGCTCTCGACCGAGGACGGCGCGGCGACGCTCACCGCCTTCACGGCCCGCGCGGTCGCCCGGGCGCTCGACCATGCCCCGGAGATCCCGGCCCGCTGGATCGTCGCCGGCGGCGGCGCCCGCAACGGCGAGCTTGTGCGGCTCTTGAACTATCACCTGCGCGCCGAGATCACGACGGCCGACGCCATCGGCTGGTCCTCGGCCTTCCTCGAGGCGCAGGCCTTCGCGCACCTGGCCGTGCGCTCGCTCAAGGGTCTGCCGATCACGTTTCCGTCGACCACCGGCGTGCGCGAGCCGATGACCGGCGGCGTCCTGGCGCGACCGCGGGATACCTGAGCGCCAAGCGCGGTTCACCCTGGAGCGATTCTCGAAGAGCTTCAGAGCGAGCCCCATGACCGACCGCGCGACCCCGATCCGCTATCACGACAACGTCGAAACCCCGGCCCCCGACGAGAACCACGTCATCGACGAGATCATCGCCTCGATGACCCGCGAGAGCGAGACCACCGCCGCACGCTACAAGCACGCCGTGCGCGCCTCGCACGCCAAGATCAGCGGCATCGTCGTCGGCGAGCTCCAGGTGCTGCCGAACCTGCCCGCGGAGCTGGCCCAGGGCCTGTTCGCGACGGCGGGCACGCATCCGGCGATCGTGCGGTTCGCGCAGGGGCCGGGCGAGCTCCTGAAGGACAGCGTCTCGACCCACCGCGGCATGGCGATCAAGGTGCTCGGCGTCGCCGGCGAGAAGCTCGCCGGTCACGCGGCCGACACCCAGGATTTCGTGCTCGCCACCGGGCCGGTCTTCCCGAACCCGGACGCGAAGGGCTTCCTCGGCAGCATGAAGCAGCTCGAAGCCGGCACCAAGGCGCCGGAGGCGGTGAAGGTCGCGGTCTCGGCGACGGCGCGGGCGGCCGATTCGGTCGTGAAGGCGGTGACCGGCAAGAGCGCGCCGCTGCTCGATTTCTTCGGACACCAGCCGCTGCATCCCCTGGCCGAGCCGTACTACTCGCAGGCGGCGCTGCGCTACGGCGACCATATCGCCAAGATCGCCGCGTTCCCGGCCGCGCCCGCGCAGGAGGCCCTGGCGAAGGAGGAGCTTCACCCCGGCGACGACCCGGACACCTTCCGCCACGCGGTCGCGGCCTTCTTCCGCGGCCAGGAGGTGGTGTTCGAGATCCGCGTGCAGCTCTGCCTCGACCTGAACGACATGCCGATCGAGGACGCCTCGAAGGAATGGTCGGAGGAGGCCAGCCCCTACCGCACCGTCGCCCGCCTCGTGCTGCCGGCGCAGGACTCGACGAGCGAGACCCGCCGCGCCTACGCCGACGACGTGCTCTCCTTCCGTCCCGCCCACAGCCTCGCGGCGCACCGTCCGCTGGGCTCGCTGATGCGGGCGCGGCTGAAGACCTACCAGGCGCTCTCGAGCTTCCGCCATGCCCGCAACGGCGTGCCAGAAACCGAGCCGCGCGCCATCGAGGAGGTGCCGGCCTGATCGCCCGCATGGGCGCCGCCAGTCGGCGTCGCGCCGAACGCGCTCCCTTCCCTTTCGGGGGAGGGAGGCGGCCACCCGACGCAGACGCAACGCGGCCCCGATTTGTGCCTCCGCCGCCCGCGCGCTAGAGCACGCGCACGATGTCCCACAACACGTTCGGCCACCTGTTCCGCGTCACCACCTTCGGCGAGAGCCACGGGGTCGCCCTCGGCTGCGTCGTCGACGGGTGCCCGCCCGGGCTGGCGCTGGAGGTCGAGGAGATCCAGGCCGAGCTCGACCGGCGCAAGCCCGGACAGTCGCGCTTCACCACCCAGCGGCGCGAGCCGGACCAGGTGAAGATCCTGTCGGGCGTGTTCGCCGACGACCGCACCGGGGGCCGCCAGCTCACCACCGGCACGCCGATCGCGCTGATGATCGAGAACACCGATCAGCGCTCGAAGGACTATTCCGAGATCCGCGACAGCTACCGCCCGGGCCATGCCGACTACGCCTACGACGCCAAGTACGGCATCCGCGACTATCGCGGGGGCGGGCGCTCGTCGGCGCGCGAGACCGCGGCGCGGGTCGCGGCCGGCGCCATCGCGCGCAAGGTGATCCCCGGCGTCACGATCCGCGCGGCTTTGGTGCAGATGGGTCCGCACGCGATCGACCGGTCGCGCTGGGATTGGGAGGCGGTCGGCGCCAACCCGTTCTTCTGCCCTGACGCGGCGACCGCGAAATTCTACGAGGACTACCTCGACGGCATCCGCAAGGACGGCTCGTCGATCGGCGCAGTGATCGAGGTGGTGGCCGAGGGCGTGGCACCCGGCCTCGGCGCGCCGATCTACGGCAAGCTCGACGCGGAGCTGGCCGCCGCGATGATGTCCATCAACGCGGTCAAGGGCGTCGAGATCGGCGACGGCTTCGCCTCGGCGGCGCTCCGCGGCGAGGACAACGCCGACGAGATGCGCGCGAGCAACGACGGGCGCCCGACGTTCCTGGCCAACCATGCCGGCGGCGTGCTCGGCGGCATCTCGACCGGCCAGCCGATCGTGGTGCGGTTCGCGGTGAAGCCGACCTCGTCGATCCTCACGCCCCGGCGCACGGTCACGGGCGACAACCGCGACGTCGACCTGATCACCAAGGGCCGCCACGATCCCTGCGTCGGCATCCGGGCCGTCCCCGTCGCCGAGGCGATGATGGCGTGCGTGCTCGCCGACCACCATCTCCGCCATCGGGGGCAGGTCGGCACCTGACTTCGGCACCTGACTTCGGCGCCTCACGTCGGCGCCCGACGCCCGACCGTCCCCGGACGCAAAGCCCATTCGAGTACCGAACCGTGCCCCACATCTCCGTCACCTCCGCCATCGAAGCCTTCGCCCGCGGCGAGATCGTCGTCGTCACCGACGACGACGATCGCGAGAACGAGGGCGACCTCGTCGTCGCCGCGATCCATTGCACGCCGGAGAAGATGGCGTTCATCGTCCGCAACACCTGCGGCATCGTCTGCGCGCCGGTGACGGTCGCGGAGGCGCGCCGCCTCAACCTCGCGCCGATGGTTGCCTCGAACGACGCGCCGCTCGGCACCGCCTTCACCGTCACGGTGGACGTGAAGCACGGGCTGACCACCGGCATCTCGGCCGAGCAGCGCTGCAACACCGTGCGGGCGCTCGCCAACGGCAACATGGGCGCCGACGACTTCGTCCGCCCCGGGCACGTCTTCCCGCTGATCGCGCGGGACGGCGGCGTGCTGATGCGCTCAGGCCATACGGAAGCCGCGGTCGACCTGTGCAAGCTCGCGGGCCTGCCGCCCGTCGGCGTGATCTGCGAGCTCGCCAACGACGACGGCACGGTGATGAAGGGGCCGCAGATCGCGGCCTTCGCCGAGACGCACAGCCTCGCCCGCGTCTCGGTGGCCGACCTGATCGCCTACCGCCAGGCGCGCGACAAGCTGGTCGAGCGCGTCGGCCACTTCCCGGTCGAGACCGAGTTCGGCCCGATGACGGGCTACGCCTACACCACGCCGTTCGAGGCGATCCAGCAATTCGCCTTCGTCCACGGCGACATCGGCGACGGCCGCAACGCGCTGGTCCGGCTCCATCGCTCGGACGTCGTCGCCGACGTGATCGAGGGCGGCCGCCAGATCGAGACGGTGATGCGCCGGTTCGCGCGGGAGGGCCGCGGCATCCTCGTGTACCTGCGCGACGGCACCGCCGGGGTTCCGCTGAACCGCGTCGCGGACGAGGGCACCGAGGCGCAGCGCGTGCGCCAGTGGCGCGAGGTGGGCCTGGGCGCGCAGATCCTGCGCGACCTCGGCGTGGTCTCGATCCGCAACCTCTCGACCTCGGCCCGCGCCTATGTCGGCCTGTCGGGCTTCGGGATCGAGATGCTCGGCGACGAGCCGCTGGAGGGATAGTCCGCGACGAACCGGCCGTAGCGCAGCGCCAAGGCCGGCAGGATCGCGAGGTTCAGCACCGTCGAGGTGACGAGCCCGCCCAGGATCACGATCGCCATCGGCCCCTCGATCTCGCGCCCCGGCTCGCCGGCGCCGAGCGCCAGCGGCAGCAGGCCGAGGCCGGTGACGAGGGAGGTCATCAGGATCGGCACCAGCCGGTCGCCGGCGCCCTCCGCGGCGGTGGCGGCGTCC
Organism: Methylobacterium sp. E-025; assembly: GCF_022829705.1. Classification (NCBI taxonomy): domain Bacteria; kingdom Pseudomonadati; phylum Pseudomonadota; class Alphaproteobacteria; order Hyphomicrobiales; family Methylobacteriaceae; genus Methylobacterium; species Methylobacterium sp. E-025. The sequence continues at coordinate 31,013 of NZ_JAKSYR010000091.1, read as the reverse complement.
CAGCTGCGCTCCTCGCGGGCGACCATGTGCTCGTAATGGGCGATCAGCATGATCGCGTTGCGCAAGCTGATCCCGAACAGGGTGACGAAGCCGACGATCGAGCCGAGCGAGACCACCGCGCCGGTCGCCGCCACGGCGAGCACGCCGCCGACGAAGGCGAAGGGCAGGTTGACCAGCACCAGGACGAGGTTGCGCACCGACCCGGTCACCACCGCGAGCAGCAGCACGATGCCGAGGCCGGCGAGCGCGGAATAGGTCAGCAGGTCGGCGCGCGCCCGCGCCTGCGTCTCCGCGGCGCCCTCGAAGGCGACGTAGACGCCGGGCGGCAGGGTCACCTCCTTGGCGACCTTGCGCTTGGCCGCCTCGACGAAGGAGGCCACGTCGCGCCCCGTCACGTTGGCGGTGACCGCCTGCACCCGCTGCGCGCCCGCGTGCTGGACCTGGTAGCGCCCGGCCGTCTCGTAGACGTCGGCGACCTGGGCCAGCCGGATGTAGCTGCCGCTCGTGGTCCGCAGCGGCAGGTCGCCGAGGCGGGTGAGGTGCGCGCGGGTCGCCCGGTCGAGGACGACGATGACGTTGAAGACGGCGTTGCCCTCGTAGGCCTGGCCGACCACGTCGCCCTGGTAGGCGGTACGGACGATCTCCAGCACCTCGATCGCGTCGAGGCCCCAGTGGCGCAGGTCGTTCCGGCGTAAGGACACGGTGATCTGTGGCAGGCCGGCGGGCGATTGCTGCTGCACGTCGGCGGCGCCCCGCACCTCGGCGAGCTCGCGGGCGACGTCGCGGGCCGCCGCCTCGATCCGGTCGAGGTCGGCGCCGAACACGTTGATCACCACCGGCGCGGTGTAGCCCGAGACCGTCTCCTCGATGCGCTCGGTGAGGAAGGTCTTGAGCGAGAACGCGGCGCCGGGCGTGCCCGCCATCAGCGCGCGGATGCCGGCCTCGCTCCACCCCTGCGCCGCGCCGTCGAGCCCGGGCTCGAGGTCGATGTGGATCTCGCTGTAATGCGTGCCGGCCGTGTCCTGGCCGGCCTCGGCCCGCCCGACCTGCTGCGCCACGGCGCGGACGCCGGGCACCGCCTTGAGGCCGGCGGTCATGCGCGCGCCGAGCCGCAGCGATTCCTGCAGCGAGGTGCCCGGCGCCGCCGCCATGTGCAGGATCAGGTGGCCCTCCTTGAGGTCCGGCAGGAAGGTGCCGCCGAAGAAGGGCAGGGCGGCCGCGCCGGCGAGGGTGAGGAGGACGGCCGCCGTCGCCGCCCAGCCGAAGCGCCGCTCGACGGCCCCAAGCATCCGCGCGTAGGCGGCGCGCGCGATCCGCATCACCGGGGGATCGCGCGCGGGCAGGTCCTTGCGCGCGACCAGCGCCATCGCGAGCGCCGGGGTCACCGTGAGCGCCACCGCGAGCGAGGCCACCACCGCCAGGATGTAGGCGAGCGCCAGCGGGCCGAACAGGCGCCCGGCGACGCCGGTGAGCGCCAGCACCGGCAGGAACACCAGCAGCACGGCGAAGGTGGCGTAGGCCACCGCACCCCGCACCTCGAGGATCGCGTCGCGCACCACCCGCGCGACCGGAAGCGGCACGGCGAGGCGGCGGTTCTCGCGCAGGCGCCGCACCGCGTTCTCGATGCCGATCACCGCGTCGTCCACCACCTCGCCGATGGCGATGGCCAGCCCCCCGAGGGTCATCGTGTTGAGGCTCTCGCCCATCGCCCCGAGCACCAGCACGGCGGCGAGCAGCGAGAGCGGGATCGCCACCGCGCTGATGACGGCCGTGCGCCAGTCGAACAGGAACACGAACAGCACCACGACGACCAGGATGCCGCCGAGCGCCAGCGCCTGCAGCACGTTGCCGTTGGCCTGGGCGATGAAGTTCGCCGGTCGGAAGAGGTCGCCGCGCAGCACGATGCCGTCGCGCGCCAGCCCGGGCCGAAGCTCGTCGAGGGCCGCCTCGACCCGGCGCGTCGCCTCCAGGGTGTTGGCGCCGATCTGCGCACCGACCATCAGGAGGATGCCGGGCCGGCCGTCGACGAGCGCCGCGCCGATCGGCGGCTCGGGGGCGGCGACCACGGTGGCGACGTCGCCGAGCACCACGCTCGCGCCGCCCTCGTTGACGAGCACCGTGCGGGCGATCTCCTCCGACGTCAGCGACTGGCCTTCCGTCTGCAGGGCGATGCGCTGGTTGGGGGTGTCGACGAAGCCGGCGCCACGCACCCCGGTGGCCTTGCGCGCGGCCACGAGCACGTCGTTCAGGCCGAGGCGGAAGCGGATCAGGTCGTGCGGCCGCACCTCGACCTGGAAGGCGCGCACCGCCCCGCCGTAGACCGAGACCTGGGCGATGCCGGGCACCGCGAGCAGCCGCAGGCGCACCCGCCAGTCGGCGATCGTGCGCAGGTCGAGGGCGGAGCGGCTCTCCGAGGTCAGCCCGACCAGGAGCACGGTGCTGGTCGAGGAGGTCAGCGCGGTCATCGCCGGCGGCAGCACGCCCTGCGGCAGGCGCCCGGCGAGGCTCGCCAGCCGCTCGGTCACGAGCTGGCGCACCCGGTAGATGCTGCTGCCGGCGGTGAAGGTGGCGGTGATGACCGACAGGCCCTGGATCGAGCTCGACCGCAGGGTGGCGAGGCCGGGAAGCCCGTTGACGGCGACCTCGACGGTCTGGGTCACCAGGATCTCGACCTGCTCCGGGTTGAGCCCCGGCGCCTCGGTCTGGATCACCACCGAGGGCGGCGCGAACTCGGGGAAGACGTCGTACTTCGCCTGGCCGAGGCTGGCGGTGCCGTAGACCAGCAACGCCAGCGCCAAGGCCACGACGATGCCGGGGAAGCGGATCGCGAAGGCGACCAGGGCGGCCTGCGGGCCGACGGGATCGGGCGCGGCGGGGCTTTGATCGGACGACATCGGCTCAGTCGTCGTCCGCGCCGCCGGCGGCCTGCACCTGGGCCTTCATCTCCTCCGACAGCAGGGCCTGCGCGCCCCGCATCACGATCTCGGTCTCGCCGGCGAGATCCGCGACGACGAAGCCGTCGCCCGAGAGCGCGGGGTCGGCGCCGAGCGCGTGGCGGGCGAACCCGGTCTCGCCGACCGCGCGGTAGAACCAGGCCCCGCCCTGCCAGTGCACCACCGCCTCCTCGGGCACGAGCACGCCGGTGGCGGCCCGCGACGAGGTGATGAAGGCCAGCGTGCTCATGCCGGGGAGGAGGCCGCTGTCGCCGGAGACCGTGTAGAACGAGCTGAGGCCCTGGATGCGCTGGTCGGTGCGGGTCGCGGCCGAGACGAAGCGCAGCGCCACGCGCTCGCTCTGCGGCGGCACCTCCGCGAAGGCCGCGCCGGGCCGGCCCTTCAGCGTCTCCCCGGGCGGCAGCGTCACCTGCACCAGGAAGTCGGCGCGCTCGATCAGCCGGGTCACGAGGACCGAGCGCTCGACGATGCCGCGGCCGATCACCGGCCCCCATTCCTGCTGCGCGGTGGCGCTGAGCGTCCGCACCTGCGACTGCGCGGCGGCGAGCGCCGCCTGGTCGGTCTGGAACGTGCCCTCGGTGGTCTCGATCTGCACCTGCGTCGCGTAGGGCCCGAGGGATTTGGCGCGCTGGAACGCGGCGCGCGAGACCTCGACCCGCGCCTGCGCGGTCTGCAGCTGCGCCGTCGCGGCGGCGTAGGAATTCGTGAGCTCCGTCACCCGCGCGAGGTCGAGGACGCTGCCGTAGGCCTGGATCTCGATCGGGTGCGATTCGGGCTGCCGCCGTGCGGTCTCGAGGCCGATCCGGGCGCGTTCCTCGGGCGTGAGCGCCACGACGACGCGTCCGCCCTCGACCGCGGTGCGCTGGGGGGCAGCGAATGGCGTGGGCTTGGCGGGGGCGGGGGCGGACCTGGCCGCATCGCGCGCCGCGAAAAGGTTCGTCAGCCGTGAAGCGACCTGCCGAACGTCGTCGCCGGCGAAAGCCGCGACGAGCGCCACACCGGCCAGCCCGATCGCCGTCGCCCAAACCAGCCCGTAGCCACGCCTCTGCCGCACCCGATCCACCCCATCAACGAGCGGCCGCCATGCCGGCCGACGCCGGGCGTGGCATTACCACATAATCCCGGTTCCGATTGCCGAATTATCCTGAAACCCGACGATGACGATCGTTGGCTACACTTTCCCGACGATCCCCTCCCTCTCGGGGGAGGAAAGGGCACCCGATCTCTCCCTCATCGCCCCATCAGCGCGTCGACATGCGCCGACACCGAGCGGCCGAGGCCGTCGAGGCTGTAGCCGCCCTCCAGCATCGAGACGAGGCGGCCGCCGGCGTGCCGGTCGGCGACCTCCATCAGCTTGCGCGTGGCCCAGCCGAAATCGGCTTCCGTCAGGCGCAGGTTGGCCAGGGGATCGAGGTGGTGGGCGTCGAAGCCGGCCGACAGGATGATCACATCGGGCGCGAAGGCGTCGACCCGGGCGAGGATGCCGGCCTCGAACGCCTCGCGAAAGACCGCGCCGTCGTCGCCCGGGCGCAGGGGCACGTTGACGATGGTGTCCTTCGCGCCGCGCTCGGAGGCCGCGCCGGTGCCGGGAAACAGCGGCATCTGGTGGGTCGAGGCGTACATCACGTCGGCATCGTCCCAGAAGATGTCCTGCGAGCCGTTGCCGTGGTGCACGTCCCAATCGACCAGCGCCACGCGGGTCGCGCCCTTGGCGCGGGCGTGGCGCGCGGCGATGGCGGCGTGGTTGAACAGGCAGAATCCCATCGCCCGGGTGCGCTCGGCATGGTGGCCGGGCGGGCGCATGGCGACGAAGGCGTTGCTGCATTCGCACCCCATCACCGCATCGACCGCCATGATACCGCCGCCGACGGCGCGAAGCGTCGCGTCCAGGCTGCCCGGGGACATCAGCGTATCCGAATCGATCGCGACCATCCCGTCCTTGGGCGAGGCCGCGACGATCGCCTCGACATAGGCGGCGGGGTGGGCGAGCGTGGCGACCGAGGCCTCGGCCTGCGGCGCCATGGTGCGGACGAGGCCGGAGAAGCGCTCGTTCTCCAGGACGCGCTCGATCGCGCGGATGCGGTCGGGCCGCTCGGGATGCCCCTCGGGCACAGCGTGGTCGAGGGCGGCCGGGTGGCTCACGTACAGGGTCGTCACGATCATCCCTCCGGCTGTGCGCGCCGCCTCGCTGCGGACGCACCTGTCGCAAAGCGGCAACAGCGCTTGGCATTGTGCCCGCGGGCAACGCGGGACGCTACGCCGAAGTGCCTCGTCCGCCTATGCTTCGGTCAGTTTCCGTCAACCCTGGTTCGAACGGCGGAAGCCCACTCGAGAGAGGCCCGCCATGCGCTTCGCCCCGATCATCGCGTGTGCCGTGCTGCTCTCGGGCTGCAACTTCAAGGCGGTGCCCGATCCGGCCCTGTCGGCACGGGACACCGCCTTCATGGCGCTGGTGCCGGACGCCGAGTTCGACCCGCACTTCGCCCGCTACCAGGTCACCGACCCGACGAAGGAGCAGCCCGGCACCATCGTGATCGAGACGATGGAGCGGCAGCTCTACCTCGTGCTGCCCGACGGCAAGGCGATGCGCTACGGCGTCACCGTGGGCGACGAGGCCTATGGCTGGAAGGGCACCGCCACGGTCGACCGCAAGGCGGAATGGCCGGCCTGGAACCCGCCGGCCGAGATGGTCAAGCGCTGGCCGCACGTCCACCCGATGCAGGGCGGGCCGGGCAACCCGCTCGGCGCCCGCGCGCTCTATCTCTCCGACAAGGGCCGCGACACGCTCTACCGCATCCACGGCACCAACGAGCCGGAGAAGATCGGCCAGGCCGCGTCGTCCGGCTGCATCCGCATGCGCAACATCGACGTGGTCGACCTGTTCAACCGCGTGCCGGTAGGCGCGACGGTGATCGTGCGCTGAGGGCGGACGACCTTCGGTCCGTTTCCCCTCGTCGTTCCGGGGCTGCGAAGCAGAGCCCGGAACCCAGAACCGCCGACGCCAGCCGGATCCGCCACCGCCGGCGGCTCTGGATTCCGGGCTCGCCTGCGGCGCCCCGGAATGACGGGATAGCGGTGAGCGGGTGACGTTTCATCTGCGTTCCCGGAGAGCGGGCGACGATCGTGCGGTCTCGACAGATGCCGGCATGTCGCTCGAAAAAAGCAAGATTCTCGAAACGCTCATTCGTGAGCACGTTTTAACCTGAACGCCGGTTCAGATTTGGCCGTTAACCTCTGAAGACGATCTCGTCTCCTACAGTCCAATACACACGAGGACAGGCGGCGGCCGAACAAAGGTCGCGGAGGAATTCGGTGATGATCAACGTTTCTCTTCAAGACTTCTGCAACCATGCCGTCGCCGAGGGCCGCATTGCGGCGGCCGCCGTGCAGGTTCTGCTGCGCGACGTGCTGCCGGACGGCATCGCCCATCGCGACGAGGCCGACATGCTGATCGCCCTGGAGCGGGCGGTGCCCGACGCCGACCCGGCCTTCGCCGACGCGCTGGTCGCCCTCGTGGTCGACTTCGCGGTCTGGGGCGAGCGTCCCTCGGGCTACGTCGACCGCGCGGTCGCCGCCTGGCTTTCGGCGTCGCTCGCCGGCCTCACCGGCCCGACGTCGGCCGGCGCGCGAATCGCCGTCGAGGTCGTCCGGGAGGCGCAGGGGAGCGCCGAGGCGCTGATGGTGTTCGCGATGGAAGCCAACCGCTGGACCCGCGAGCCGGCCAGGACCGACCGGCCGCGCTTCGCGCTGGCCGCTTGAAACGAGACCAAAAACTTTTGACCGCGGTCGCCCAGGCATCGGCCGCCGGCACAGCTTCCGTCGCCTGCGGATCTGCTTTATCGGGAACGCTCTATCCGGCTCACGCCAAGCCGCTTCCTGAAGACGACCAGACCCGAGCGCGATAAAAGATGTTCGACAAGATCCTGATCGCAAACCGGGGCGAGATCGCCTGCCGCGTCATCAAGACGGCGCGGCGCATGGGCATCAAGACCGTGGCGGTCTACTCGGACGCCGACCGCGACGCGGTCCACGTGGCGATGGCCGACGAGGCCGTCCACATCGGCCCGGCGGCGGCGGCGCAATCGTACCTCGTCATCGAGAAGATCATCGACGCCTGCAAGCAGACCGGGGCGCAGGCGGTGCATCCGGGCTACGGCTTCCTGTCCGAGCGCGAGGCCTTCGCCAACGCGCTCGCAGAGGCCGGCATCGTCTTCATCGGCCCGAACGCCGGCGCCATCGCCGCGATGGGCGACAAGATCGAATCCAAGAAGGCGGCGGCCGCCGCCAACGTCTCGACGGTGCCGGGCTTCCTCGGCGTGATCGAGAGCCCCGAGCACGCCGTCGAGATCGCCGACGGCATCGGCTATCCGGTGATGATCAAGGCGTCCGCCGGCGGTGGCGGCAAGGGCATGCGCATCGCCTACGCCTCGGGCGAGGTCGCGGAGGGCTTCGCCCGCGCGAAGTCCGAGGCCGCCTCGTCCTTCGGCGACGACCGGGTGTTCATCGAGAAGTTCATCACCGATCCGCGCCACATCGAGATCCAGGTGATCGGCGACAAGCACGGCAACGTGGTCTACCTCGGCGAGCGCGAGTGCTCGATTCAGCGCCGCAACCAGAAGGTCATCGAGGAGGCACCCTCGCCCCTTCTCGACGAGGCCACCCGCCGGAAGATGGGCGAGCAGGCGGTCGCCCTGGCGAAGGCCGTGGACTACGATTCCGCCGGCACGGTCGAGTTCGTCGCCGGCCAGGACAAGTCGTTCTACTTCCTGGAGATGAACACCCGCCTCCAGGTCGAGCATCCGGTCACCGAGATGATCACCGGCGTCGACCTCGTCGAGCTGATGATCCGGGTGGCGGCCGGCGAGACGCTGCCGCTCACGCAGGATCGGGTGACGCTCGACGGCTGGGCGGTGGAGAGCCGCGTCTACGCCGAGGATCCGACCCGCAACTTCCTGCCCTCGATCGGCCGGCTCACCACCTACCGGCCGCCGGAGGAGGGCACGTTCGGCACCGGCAAGGTCCGCAACGACACCGGCGTGGAGGAGGGCGGCGAGATCGCGATCCACTACGATCCGATGATCGCCAAGCTCGTCACCTGGGCGCCGACCCGCGCCGAGGCGATCGAGCTCCAGGCCGAGGCGCTCGACGCCTTCGCCATCGACGGCATCCGCCACAACATCCCGTTCCTCGCCGCCCTGATGGCGCATCCGCGCTGGCGCGAGGGGGCGCTGTCCACCGGCTTCATCGCCGAGGAGTTCCCGGAAGGGTTCTCCGCGCCCGAGCCGAAGGGCGCGGTGGCGCAGCGGATGATGGCGGCCGCGGCCGCGATCGACCACAAGCTCAACGCGCGCAAGCGCGGCATCTCCGGCCAGATGCGCGACCCCGCGCTGCTGCACTTCGAGCGCGACCGGGTGGTGATGCTGGCCGGCGAGGCGTTCCCCGTCACCGTCGATCCGCACGAGGATGCGCTGGCGCAGAACTGCCTCGTCGTCACCGAGGCCGACGGCACCGCCCACGTCGTCGAGAGCGACTGGCGCCCGGGCGAGCCGGTCTGGACCGGCACGATCGGCGCGCAGCGCGTCGCGATCCAGGTGCGCGGGCTGCTCAACGGCGTCGCGCTCCAGCATGCGGGCGCCGCGGCCGAGGCCCGCGTCTACACCCGCCGCGAGGCCGAACTCGCCGCGCTGATGCCGGTGAAGGAGGATGCCGGCTCCGGCAAGCAGGTGCTCTGCCCGATGCCCGGCCTGGTGAAGCAGATCCTGGTCACCGAAGGCCAGGAGGTGAAGAACGGCGAGGCCATCGCCATCGTCGAGGCGATGAAGATGGAGAACGTGCTCCGCGCCGAGCGCGACGCCACGGTGGCGAAGGTCCACGCCAAGGAGGGCGAGAGCCTCGCCGTCGATGCGGTGATCCTGGAATTCGCCTGAGTCGCGTCAGCCGATCGAGGCGATCGCCCGGTGCGTGCGGCGAACATCGAGCAAACGAAGCTCCTCGCGACGGCGATCAACAATGTCGCCGTGGCGTTCATCGTAATCGGCTTCGTCACGCCGATCACCGCTGCAAGCTTCAATCTCGGCGGTGTCGGACCGCTCCGATCGGAAAGCACGGTGTTGACCCTGGTCTGGCTTTTCACCGGGATCGGCATACATTTAATCGCGAGGCGCATCCTGCGAGGCATCACGCCGTGAATTCCGGCCAGATCTTCGTCGTCTTCGGCATCCCGGCGATCGCATTGGCGACCGCCTATCTCGCCATGCGCGCGAACGAATGGGCGATTCGCCGCGACGAGCGCCTGCCGCCGGGCGAGTAGTCGATTCCGGCCGATCCGAAATCCATGCCTCTCTACTTCGCCTACGGCGCCAACATGGATGCCGCCGCCATGGCCTCCCGCTGCCCGGCCTCGCGGCTGATCGGGCAGGGCCGGCTGCACCGCCACCGCTTCATCGTCATGCGCGAGGGCTACGCCTCGGTGGTGCGCGACGGGCGCCACACGGTCTGGGGCGTGCTGTGGGAGCTGGCCCTCGCCGACGTCCCCGCCCTCGACCGCTACGAGGGCGTTGCCGGCGGCCTCTACGTGAAGGCCTCGCAGCCGGTCGCGACCGCGGGCGGCGTCAAGCGCGCGCTGATCTATCTCGGCCGCTCCACCGCCTGCGGCGTGCCGAAGCCCGGCTATCTCGAGGCCGTGCTCGCGGCGGGCGAGGCCGCGCAGCTGCCGGCCCCCTACCTGCGCGAGGTGCGCGGCTGGCGTCGCGGAGCGCCGACCTAGGTGCGACGCAGATGCCGCGGCTTCAACGTCCGGTTTGGCCCTGACCTTGCCTGCTCCCGGATCGCAGAACATCGAACACCGGGAGCCTTCCGCCAATGGACTTCGTTAAACCTACGGACATGGCCGCGACCATGAGCGATTCGGGCGTCATGCGCGCCGAGCTGTCGATCCGCGACATGCTCGTGCGCGGCATGATGGCGGGCGCGCTGCTCGGCATCGCCACCAGCCTCGCCCTCACCGGGGCGGTGCAGACCGGCGTGCCCTTCGTCGGCGCCATCGTCTTTCCCGTCGGCTTCGTGATGATCGTGTGCCTCGGGCTCGAGCTCTGCACCGGGAACTTCGGCATCCTGACGCTGTCCTGGATGGAGAACCGGATCGGGTTCGCGCCGATGATGCGCAACTTCGCCTGGAGCTTCATCGGCAACCTGCTCGGCAGCGTGCTGTACGCGCTGCTCCTGGTGATCGCGCTGACCAACGCGTGGCACACGCCCGTCGCCGGCGTCGCGCAGAAGCTGGTCGAGATCGCCTCGGCCAAGACGATCGCCTACGAGAACCTCGGCACGGCCGGGATGCTGACCTGCTTCGTCAAGGCGATGCTGTGCAACTGGATGGTCTGCCTCGGCGTGACGATGTCGATGATGTCGACCTCGACCTTCGGCAAGATCCTCGGCGCCTGGCTGCCGATCTTCCTGTTCTTCGCGCAGGGGTTCGAGCATGCGGTGGTGAACATGTTCGTCATCCCCGCCGGCATGATGCTCGGCGCGCCGGTCCATTTCAGCGAGTGGTGGCTGTGGAACCAGATCCCCGTCACGCTGGGCAACTTCGTCGGCGGAGTGCTGTTCATCTCGGTGGCATGGTACCTGACCTACCGTCAGAGGACCGTCGATCCGGCCCGCGTCGAGGGCCGTCCGCAGGGCCGCGCCGCCATCGCCCGCTGAGAACGACCCGACGCGGCCGGACACCTCGGGCGTCCGGCCGCGTTGTGCCGTCATGAGCGAGATCAAAAGCGTCGCCGTCGTCGTCGTCGGCCGGGTCCAGGGCGTCACCTATCGCGCCTGGACCCGGCGCGAGGCCGAGGCGCGCGGCCTGTCGGGGCACGTGAGCAACCGCGCGGACGGGGCGGTCGAGGCCGCGTTCACCGGGCCGGCCGACGCGGTCGAGGCGATGGTGCAGGCGTGCTGGGCTGGGCCGCCCGGCGCCCGCGTCGAGCGGGTCGAAGTGACGGCCGGCGAGCCGTCCGCCGGCGCCTCCGGGTTCGCAATCCGGCGGTGAGGGGTCCCGCGCATGGACGGCCTGCTCCGGCGCGTCTCGACAGCGCGCGCCACGCCGGGGTAGCCATCCCGCGGTCCCGATGCGCCCACGGCCGGCGCGGCGCGCGGGCCCGATGGGCACCCCGGGGACGATGACCGACCTCCCTTCCACCACGCTGCTCGCCGCCTACCTGCCCTCCGGGTTCTCGCCGATCGACCTCGGCGCGCTGATCTACTTCGTGCTGGCCTGGCTCGGCTACGGCCTCTCCGTCGGGCGCCTGCGCGGACGGATGGTGTCGCTGAGCCAGATCATGAACGCGCAGCGCGAGGAATGGGCGCGCCAGCTGATCGTGCGCGAAAACCGCGTGGTCGACACCACGATCAACGCCTCGCTGCAGAACGGCACCGCCTTCTTCGCCTCGACGTCGCTGATCGCGCTCGGCGGCGTGCTCACCCTGTCGCGCTCCGGCGACGACGTGCTCAACCTGTTCGGCACGCTGCCCTTCGGCACGATCGCCACGCGCACGACCTGGGAGATCAAGGTCGCAGGGCTCGCGGTCGTGTTCGTCTATGCCTTCTTCAAGTTTGCCTGGGCCTACCGGCTGTTCAACTACAGTGCGATCCTGCTCGGGACCGTGCCGCCCAAGGGCTCGGGGGCGAGCGAGTCCGCGATGCTGCGCGCCGCGCGGCGCGTGGCGGCGATGAACACCGCGGCCGGGCTCCACTTCGCCCGCGGGCAGCGTGCGTTCTTCTTCGCGTTGGCGTATCTCGGGTGGTTCGTCAGCCCCTATTTCCTCGTCGCCTCGACGACGGCGGTCGTGTTCGTGATGTGGCGGCGCCAGTTCGTCTCCGAGATCCGCGCGATCCTGCTCGCCGACGGCGCCCCGCCCGCCGAAGGATCCACGCCGTGAGCGACGACCGCACCGGAACCCGCAGCGAGGACGCGATCGAGGAGACGATGCTGCGTCTCGTGGCCGAGCGCGGCCCCGGCAAGACCATCTGCCCCTCGGAGGTCGCACGCGCGCTGGCGGGGTCGGATCCGGACCAGTGGAGCCCCCTGATGCAGCCGGTGCGCCGCATCGCCGTGCGCCTGACCAAGGCCGGCCGCCTCGCCATTCTGCGGAAGGGCAAGCCCGCCGATCCGGACGATTTTCGCGGGATCTACAGGTTGTCGCTCCCCGAGGGCTGATCCGCCGGCCCCGGCAGCAGCGCGTCGGTGTAGCCGGCGAGCCGGTAGACCGCGAGGCCGATCCATTCCTTCACCGCCAGGTCGAGCACCAGCAGCCCCTCCGAGGCGAAGCTGCCGAAGCGCAGCGCGTCGCGCGGGCCGCGGGTGCGGTAGTCGACGGGGAAGGCGACGACGTGGAAGCCGGCCGCGCGGAAACAGCCCATCGCCCGCGGCATGTGGAAGGCCGAGGTCACCAGCAGCCAGCGCTCGCCCGGCTTCGGCTGGGCCATCGCGGCGGAGAACAGCGCGTTCTCGCGGGTGTTGCGCGAGCGGTTCTCCAGGATCAGCCGGGTGCGCGGCAGGCCGAGGGTGTCGGCGTCGCGGCTGACGATGTCGGCCTCGGCGATCGCCCCGTCGACGAGGCTGCCGCTGCCGCCGGAGAACATCAGCCGCGCCTGCGGGTAGCGCCGGGCGAGATCGGCCATGTAGATCGGCCGCTCGCCGGCATCGTTGACGACCACCTGCCCGCGGCCGGACGACAACCCGGCCTCGATCCCGCCGCCGAGCACGATGATGCCGTCGGGCGGGCGATCGTCGGCGTAAGCCGGGAAGCGCTGCTCCAGCGGCAGCACCGCCCAGGCCGAGAGCGGCGACAGGCCGCCTGCGAGCAGGCCGAGGAGGCCGAACGCGCTCAAAGCTCCGCCGAGGCGCCGCCGCGCGGTCGCGAGCGTCAGCGCGACGCCGACGAGCCCGACGAGGGCGAAAACGTTCGACGGGGTGATCAGGAAGAAGATCACCTTCGAGAGCGGGAAGAACATCGGCGCGGGTCCGGCGGGCGTCGGACCTCAGGCCTTCGTCTCGGCCTCGTAGCGGGCCAGGGTTTCGGCGTCCGGCGGCAGCAGGGTGGCGAGGCTCGCGCCCTTCTCCGCCTCGCGGGTGAGCCAGAGATCGAGGCGCTGCTGCTCGACCGCCTCCAGCGCCACCGCCTCGGCGATGTCAACCGGGATCACCACCACGCCGTCGGGGCCGCCGACCACGACGTCGCCGGGATGCACCGCGGCCCCGGCGCAGGCGATCGGCTCGCCGGAGACCGCAAGCTGAAGCGTACCCTCGCCCGGCGCAAACGCGGCGTCCCAGACGGCGAGGCCGCTCTCAGCTGCGAGGCAGCCGTCGGTGACGAGGCCGGCGACGCCGCGGGCGGAGAGCCGCGCGGCCAGGATCGCGCCGAAGGGGAGGGCGAGCCCGGAGCGGCCGGTATCGACCACGACGACGGCGCCCTCGGGCACCGCCTCGATCGCCTCCGCGAGCGAGCGCGCGACCTCGCCGCGCGCCGGGATCATTCGCAGCGTCACGGCCGGCCCGACGGCTCGGCCCGAACCGGCGATGCCGGAGAGCGCGCAGGCCGGGACGCCGCGGCGCGCCAGGGCGCGGGCGAGGCTCGCCACGGTGACCGCGGAGAGGGCGTCGCGCAGGGTCGGGTCGAGGGCCATCGGGGTGCGGTCTCCGGGCAGGCTGCCTGACGCCCAAGTGGGTCGCGCAGGGGCGAGGGCAAGGCGGGCAACGGTTGAGCAGGGCAGGGGCAAGGCCGGTCGGCCAAGACGTGCCGGCGTCAGCTGATCGGCGCGGCGAAGATCCGGGCGGCGGCGGGCCGCTGCGCCAGCGCCGCGTACCAGCGCCGGATCTCGGGCCGCTCGACGCGCTCCGCCGGCAGGGCGAGCCAGCGGTGGGCGGCGCAGCCGAGCGCGATGTCGGCGATCGAGAAGCGCGTGCCGACGACGAAGGTTCGGTCGGCGAGGTGCCGGTCGAGGATCGCGGCGAGGGCCTCGGACCGTTCGAGCGAGCTTGCGATGAGGGCATGGTCGCGCGCATCCGGCGCGGCGCGGTAGAGCTGCCAGAACGCGTCGCGCATCGCCGGGGTGAAGCTCGTCGCCTGCCAGTCGAGCCATTGCTGCACCTGCGCCCGCTCGCGCCGGTCGTCGGGCAGGCGGAGCACGCCCTCCGCCCCGTCCGCGAGGTAGCGCAGGATCGCGTTCGACTCCCACAGGGCGAAGTCGTCCTCCTGCAGCACCGGCACCAGGCCGTTCGGGTTCATCGCCCGGTAGGCGGGGTCGGCGACCACGCCGTGCGCGCCGCCGGCCTCGACCCGCTCGTAGGCGAGGCCGGATTCGTCGAGCCCCCAGAGGGCCTTCTGCACGTTGACGGAGTTCGCCCGCCCCCAGAGCCTGCGCATCGGCTTATTCCTGCTCGCTCGCCTCGGGCCGATACGGCTCGGGCGGATAGGCATGCACGCCGCCGTTCGGATCGGTGATCCGGGTGCCGTCGCGATCCGCCGCGACGTAGCCCGGCCCGACCGGCACCTTGCCGTGGCCACCGGGGATGTCGAGGACGTAGGTCGGCTGGGCCAGCCCCGAAAGCCGGCCGCGGAGCGTGCGCATCAGCGCCTGCCCGGCATCGAGCCCGGTGCGCAGGTGAGCCGTGCCCGGCGCGAGGTCGCCGTGATGCAGGTAGTACGGCTTGATCCGGTTCTCGACGAAGCTCCGCATCAGCGCCTCCATCACCGCCGCATCGTCGTTGACGCCGGCGAGCAGCACCGTCTGGCTCACCATCGGGATCCCGGCGTCGACCAGCCGCGCGCAGGCGGCCCGCGCCTCGGCGCCGAACTCGCGGGCGTGGTTGGCGTGCAGGGCCACGAACACCGCCCGGCCGAAGCCTTTCAGCGCGGCGATCAGAGCGTCGGTCACCAGGGCGGGGCTCACCACCGGCACGCGGGTGTGGACCCGCAGGACCTTGACGTGGGGCACGCGCTCGAGCCGCCGCGCGATGTCGGCCAGCCTGCGCGGCGAGAGCGCGAACGGGTCGCCGCCGGTCAGCACCACCTCCCAGATCGCCGGGTCGGCGGCGATGTAGGCCAGCGCCGCATCGAGCTCGGCCTCGCTCAGCGTGCCGGCGCCTTCCGGCCCGACCACCTCGCGGCGGAAGCAGAAGCGGCAATAGACCGGGCAAACGTGGAGCGGCTTCAGCAGCACCCGGTCGGGATAGCGGTGGACGAGGCCGGGCATCTTCTCGTGGACGGCGTCGCCGATCGGGTCGGCGCGTTCCTCGGCCGCGGTGACGACTTCCTCCGCCCGCGGCACGAACTGGCGGGCGATCGGGTCATGCGGGTCGGCGGCGTCGATCAGCTCGGCCATGTCGGGGGTGATCGACACGGCGTAGCGCGCGGCCACCGCCCGCAGGGCCGGCAGGTCGGCCGCCGCCACGAGGCCCGCGGCGGCGAGCTCGTCCGGGCTGCGCAGCGGGCGGTTCATCGCGTTCCGCCCGCGACGGGGGTCCAGATCACGTCCTCGATATGCGGCGCGCCGGTCGCGAGCATCACCAGCCGGTCGAAGCCGAGCGCGCAGCCCGACGCCTCCGGCATCACCGCCAAGGCGTCGAGGAAGTCGTCGTCGATCGGATAGGTCTCGCCGTAGACGCGATGCTTCTCCGCCATCTCGCAGGCGAAGCGCCGGCCCTGCTCGGCGGCGTCGGTCAGCTCGCCGAAGGCGTTGGCGAGCTCGACGCCGCAGGCATAGAGCTCGAACCGCTCCGACACCCGCGGGTCGTCCGCGCTCGGGCGGGCGAGCGCCGCCTCGCTCACCGGGTACTCGCACAGGATCGTCGGCCGCCCGTGCCCGAGATGCGGCTCGATCCGCGCCACCAGCACGCGGCTGAACAGGTCGGCCCAGGTGTCGTCGGCGGCCACCCGCAGGCCCGCCTGCGCAACCGCAGCGGCGAGCCCGTCGCGGTCGGTGGCGCCGTCCCGCGACAGGGTGGCGAGGAGGTCGATGCCGGCATGCCGGTCGAAGGCGTCGGCCAGCGTCAGCCGCTCCGGATCGGCGAAGGGATCGCAGGTCCGATCGCGATGGCGCAGCCGCGCCGTCGCCGCCGTCTCGGCGGCGAGCCGCAGCAGGTCGGCGCAATCGGCCATCAGCACGGCGTAGGGCTCGCCGGCGCGATACCATTCCAGCATCGTGAATTCGGGATGATGCAGCAACCCGCGCTCGCGGTTGCGGAAGACGTGGCCGAGGCTGAACAGCCGCGATTCGCCGGCCGCCAGCAGCTTCTTGCAGGCGAATTCCGGCGAGGTGTGGAGGTAGAGCGGCGCGCGCAGCCCGTCGCCGCCGATCGCCTCGGTGGCGAAGGCGGAGAGATGCGCCTCGTTGCCGGGCGAGACCTGGAGGCAGGCGGCCTCGACCTCGACGAAGTCGCGGGTTGCGAAGTGGCCGCGGAGCGCATGGGCGATGCGGTTGCGCAGGATCAGCAGCGGGCGCCGGTCGGCGTGCCGGTGCGGCGCCCACCACGGGGAGGGGGCCGCCGTCACCGGGCGGCCCTGCGATCGGCGGATCGGACGTTTCCGGCTTCGAACACGCGCGCTCCCGGCGGACCGATACTGGCGCGGCTGGCAACCGGGCCGCGGATAGGATAGTGCCGGAGCCCGATATCGCTCTCGAGGGATATGCCTCTCCCGCGGGGCACCGCGCTAGGCGCGCGAACCCCGCCTTGTCAACGCAGGACCTGACCCCGTGAAGGTGATCGCTTCTACCCTCCGCAAGGGCAACGTCGTCGATAAGGACGGCAAGCTCTACGTCATCCTGTTCGCGGAGAACATCCATCCCGGCAAGGGCACCCCCGTGACGCAGCTCGACATGCGCCGCATCACCGACGGGGTGAAGGTGTCGGAGCGCTACCGCACCACCGAGCAGGTCGAGCGCGCCTTCGTCGAGGACAAGGAGCACACCTTCCTCTACAGCGACTCGGAGGGGTTCCACTTCATGAACCCGGAGAGCTACGAGCAGATCCAGGTGCCGGCCGACGTGGTCGGCGACGCCGCCCCCTACCTGCAGGAGGGCATGGCGGTGATGGTCTCGCAGCACAACGGCGTGGCGCTGACGATCGAGCTGCCGCAGCGCGTCGTGCTCGAGGTCGCCGAGACCGAGCCAGCGATGAAGGGGCAGACCGCCTCGTCCTCCTACAAGCCGGCCACCCTGTCGAACGGCGTCCGCACCACCGTGCCGCCGCACATCGCCGCCGGCACCCGCATCGTGGTGATGACCGCCGACGGCGCCTACGTCGAGCGCGCCAAGGACTGAGGCATCCGGGAACGGGGGGCTACGGCGGCGGCGCCGTGCCCTCGGAGGCCTCGTAGCAGCGCTGCGACAGGCCCTGCGCCCGCATGCGCTCCGGCACGGTGAAGCCGCGGCCCTCCACCGACCACAGGCCCTCCCTGCGCAGGGCGTCGGCGGTGCAGCGCGCCGCGATCCGGCACGAGCCCGGCTCGCCCCCGGTGCGGGTGCAGGTCTCGACGTAGTCCGCCCGGAACTTCGCCAGCCCGGCGCGCGGATGCGGCCCGGTTAG
This sequence comes from Methylobacterium sp. E-025, assembly GCF_022829705.1. Classification (NCBI taxonomy): domain Bacteria; kingdom Pseudomonadati; phylum Pseudomonadota; class Alphaproteobacteria; order Hyphomicrobiales; family Methylobacteriaceae; genus Methylobacterium; species Methylobacterium sp. E-025. The sequence goes on along the minus strand of NZ_JAKSYR010000091.1, from coordinate 13,484 downwards.
CGCGACCAGGCCCGTCAGCGCCCCGAGCAGGAGCGGCTGGTGCACGAGGTAGATCGCCAGGCTGTGGCGACCGGCGAAGGTCGCAGCCCGTGCGCCTCGGCTCCGCGGCTGCCAGAGACCCGCCCGCGAGCGCGCGAACCAGGGCAGGGCGATCCGGCCGAGGGCGACCCCGAGCAGCACGATCCCGAACCACGGGAACAGCGGCACGTAGTCGTTGGTCTGCGGCGTCAGCCGGCCGAGGCCGAGGAAGAACAGCGCAGGCGCATCGAGCAGCGGATGCGCCACGAGGTGCGGCAGCGCCACGACCAGGGCGCCGGCCAGCGCCGTCACCACCGCCGGCACGAACAGGAACGGCAGCGCCAGCACGCTCGACACCGCGATGCAGTGCAGGATGCCGAAGAAGATGAAGCTGTCCGGGAAGGCGTAGAACGTCGCCAGGGTGATCAGCGCCGCCGCCCCGCCGACCCGCAGCAGCCGCAGGGCGGTCGGCCGCAGCCGAACGCCGCGGCCGTTCATCAGCACCAGACCGACCCCGACCAAAACGAGGAACGTTCCGGCGATGACGTGCGCCGCGACCCGCCCCGCGGGCGACAGCGCGACGTTCTCGGGCGTGAGGCGGAGGTACCCGAGGTCCCAGGTCAGGTGATAAGCGGCCATCGCCGCGAGCGCGGCGGCACGCCCGGCATCGATCGCCGGGATCCGGCGGGACGCGACGGCAGGCGCTTCCGGCGCGTTCGTCGGGGCGAATGTGGGATCGGGTGGCATGGCCGGCCCCCTAAGCACCATTCGCCGCGCGCGGCCATGGGCGGCTCCGAAGATTCGTGCGGCGGACGGCGCGTCGACGGTGCTCCCGCCACCTGCTGCGCCGCAGCAACAGTCACGAGAAAGTGACCGAACTCGGTTGTTTGCGCCGGGAGCGTTCCGATGGGGTCGGCCGGCGCAAAAGCGTGAGTCCGGACACGGACTTGGGCCTGCTCGATGCTCGCCGAACCGGCACGGATCGCCGCGGAAGCGTGCCGATCGGGCCGGCCATTGCCGTCGGACCGTCCAGGCCTGCCGGGCAAAGAGGCTTTCGCCGCTTCAAGACTTCGTTAATCCTGGCCGGGAAACGCACGTCGCGATTCGGTGTAGGTTGCTTATCGACATGTCTGACGGGTTCGGATCAGGGCCGGCGAGCTCACGGGCAACGGACGGCGCGGGCATCGGCGCCTCATCGCAGGCCGACGTCGAGGAGCCCCTCGACCTCGTCGAGGTGTCGGGCCGGATCAAGTGGTTCGACGTCGCCAAGGGGTTCGGCTTCATCGTCCCCGACGACGGCATGCCCGACGTGCTGCTCCACGTCACCTGCCTGCGCCGCGACGGCCACCAGAACGCCAGCGAGGGCGCCCGCATCGTGGTCGAGGCGACCGAGCGCACCCGCGGCTGGCAGGCCTTCCGGGTCCTGTCGCTCGACCAATCCTCCGCCACGCACCCGTCCGAGCTGCCGCTGCCGCGCACCCATGTCAGCGTGACGCCGACGAGCGGGCTCGAGACCGCCGTGGTGAAGTGGTTCAACCGCCTGCGCGGCTTCGGCTTCCTGACGCGGGGCGACGGCACGCCGGACATCTTCGTGCACATGGAAACCCTGCGACGCTACGGTATCGCCGAATTGAAGCCCGGCGAGACGGTGCTCGTGCGATACGGCGACGGCTCCAAGGGCGTGATGGCCGCCGAGGTTCGGCTGCCCGACGGAGCCGTTCCGTCCTCGCATTGATGGTGTTGCGCTTGTCTCGCGTCCGAAACCTTCTCGCCGGCGGCCTGGCCCTCGGCCTCCTCGGCATGGCCGCCCTGCCGTCGGCGCTCGCTCCCGCCTCGGCCGAGGAGGCGCGACAGGCCAGGAGCCAGACTGAGCCGCTGAGCATCCGCTCCAAGGACGGCACCCACCGTTTCGACGTCGAGGTGATGCGCGACGATGCCGGCCGCACCCGCGGGCTGATGTTCCGCCGCACGATGGCGCCGAACCACGGCATGCTGTTCGACTTCGAGCGGTCCGAGCCGGTCGCGATGTGGATGAAGAACACCTACCTGCCGCTCGACATGCTGTTCATCCGCGCCGACGGCACCATCGCCCGGGTCGCTGCCGACACCGAGCCGCTGTCGACCGCCATCATCGCATCGCCGGAGCCGGTGCTCTCGGTGCTGGAGCTGAATGCCGGCGTCGCCGCCAAGCTCGGGATCAAGGCCGGCGACCGCGTCGAGCACCCGCTGTTCCAGGCACGCTGACCCGGAGCGCCGTCGCGCCGGGAAAATATGAACGCATCGAGAACATCGCGCTTGACGCCCGTTCCGTTGCGGATCACTGTTCCTCGTATGTTCCACGTGGAACAGGCGCGCGATAGTCGCGCCTCTTCCGCGAAGGTGGCGAGGATCCCGATGATCGACGCAACTATCGCCTCTTGCGCAAAGGCCGTCCTGTTCCGCAACGCCGACTGGACCCTGTCGGGCGAGGGCCTGGAACACCGCACGACCGGCTACTTCATCAGTCGCGACGTGCTCGCCGCCCGCCGCGCTGAGGGCCTGTGGGACTGGCCGCTGCAGATGGCCGAGAAGAGCTGGTGCCGGCCGAGCCTGTTCCGCGAGGCGTTCCTGACCGCGCTCGACGCGTTCGGCATCGCGCGCGATGCCGGCCTGAGCCAGGCCTTCGCTCTCGGCTTCGGCTTCCGCGCCGGGCAGGCGCCGCAGGCCGACGGGTTCGTCGCGCTCGCCGACCTGCTGCGGCCGCAGCCCGCGCCGCGGCCCGTCCCGGTGCCGGCGCGCCGGCCGGCACGGGTCTCCGCCGGCGCCTGAGCGTCCCGCCCGGGCGGCTCCGCACGGTTGACCCGGGCCCGGCAGCGTGGTGCGCTGGCCGGAGGGTTCGAGGAGCACGGCATGACGCACGACAACGAAGGCGGCGGCGAGGGCCTCGACGGATTGATCGTCCCGCCGCTGTCGCGGCGGGGCTTCGTGATGACGAGCCTCATCAGCGGCTTCACCCTCGCGGTGACGCTGGTGGAGGCGCAGGTCATCCACACCGACGACACCGGGATCGAGGCCGGCGAGGTGCGGATCCCGGCGGCCGACGGGCCGATGCCGGGCTATCGCGCGGTTCCCGAGGGGGCCGGGCCGTTTCCGCTGGTGCTGGTGATCGAGGAGATCTTCGGCGTCCACGAATACATCAAGGACATCTGCCGTCGCCTGGCCAAGGCCGGCTACTGCGCCGTTGCGCCGGAGCTCTACGCCCGGCAGGGCGACCTGTCGCAGATGACCGACCCCAAGCTGATCATCCGCGACGTGATCTCGAAGACGCCGGACGCGCAGTGGATCGGCGACCTCGACGCCACCGTCGCCTGGGCGACCTCCGCCGCCAAGGGCGATCCGGCGCGCCTCGGGGTGATGGGCTGGTGCCGCGGCGGCCGTGCCGCCTGGCTCTACGACGCCCACCGCCGCGACCTGAAGGCGGCGGTCGCGTGGTACGGCCCGCTCGGCGGCGACCCGACCGACATCCAGCCGCGCAGCGCCGGATCGGTGGCCGGCCAGATCAACGCACCGCTGCTCGGCCTCTACGGGGGCGCCGACACCGGCATCCCGGTCGCGACCGCCGAGGCCGCCCGCGACGCGGCGAAGGCCGCCGGCAAGCTGGTGGAGTTGGTCGTCTACCCGGAGGCCCCGCACGGCTTCCATGCCGATTACCGGCCGAGCTACCGCAAGGAGGCGGCCGAGGACGGCTGGCGCCGCGCCCTCGCATTCCTGAAGGCGAACGGCGTCGGCTAGGTCGCGCCGACGGTCCGCGACCAGCGGTCACGGCGGCTCCGGCACGCTCCTTCAGGGTTGTGTGCCCTATCCGACACGGCGGGGACGACCGGTTTATGCCAGGATGGGGCCGGGCGGCGCGTGCACGCACGGGTCGACCCCCGTTCGCATCGACGATGGCGATGAACGACCGATCCGAGGGGCCGACCATCCGGCCCGCCTAGAGTGTCCCGGCTATGACCGACGTGAACCCGCCCGGACAGAAGCCCGTCATCCTCGTGGTGGAGGATCAGCCGGACGAGCGCTTCCTCGCCGCGACCCTCCTGGAGGAAACCGGCTTCACCGTGATCGAGGCGGAGACGGCGGAGCGGGCGCTTGCCATCCTCAACGATCGCGGCGACGAGGTCAGCGTGGTCTTCTCGGACGTGCGCACGCCGGGACCGATCGGCGGTTTCGAGCTGGCGCGGATCATCGGCGTCACGTGGCCGCGGGTGCGCGTGCTCCTCACCTCGGGCGATGCCGGCGACCAGCCGAGCGACCTGCGCGTCTCGGCGACCTTCATCCCGAAGCCGTGGCGGGCCGAGGACATCCTGGCCTGGGTCGAGCAGGCGGCCGGGCGCCCGGCCGGATCGTCGACGGGGCCGTCGGTGATCGGCCCCGGCGGCAAGCTGGTCCCGCACGCCCTCGAACCCTGAGGCTTCGCCGTGCGAACCCCGCCCCGGTGCAGGGCCTGCCGCGAGGAGGCCGGCGCATCGCCCCGGGGGCCGAATCTGCTATGCCGGCCCGCGAGCGGTCTGCCCCCCTTCTCGAAGCGATCGAGCCGTCCATGTTCCTGAAAGACCATCGCGGCCCGTTGGCCGCGGGCCTGTTCGGCCTCCTCGTCTCGGTGCTGCCCGCCGCGGCCGCGGCGCCGCCGGCCCAGCCGAACGACGGGCCGGGCGGCGTCGGCGACCGCAAGCTCACCATCGTCAAGCGCGCGGTCGGGCGCACCGGCGCCTCGACCTTCGTGTTCCACGCCGCCGGCGCGGCCCCCGCCGAGGGGCGCCCGGTCGCGGTGCTCCTGCACGGCTGGGGCGCCACCAACCCGCAGAGCTACGGCGCCTGGATCGACCATCTCGCCCGCAACGGCTGGCTCGTCCTGTTCCCGCGCTTCCAGGACGTGAACCGGACCCGGCCCGTCGATGCCGTCGCCAACGCGGAGGGCGCGCTCAAGACCGCCTTCGAGGCGCTGGCCGCCGACGCGGAGGGCAAGCCCGACCTGGGGAAGGTCGCGCTGATCGGCCACCTCGCGGGCGTCCCGCTCGCCATGGACATCGCGGCCGACGCGAAGGCGCAGGACCTGCCCGTGCCGAAGCTGGTGTTCGGGGTGATGCCGGGCGGCATCGCCAGCGGGCCGAAGTCGCGCGGCATCGTGCTCGGCGATCTCGCGAAGATCGCGCCGCAGACGCTGCTGATCGCCATGATCGGCGATCGCGACGCCCGCGCGGCCGACCTGGCCGCCCGCCGGCTGCTGCGCGAGGCGAGCGCCGTGCCGACGGAGCGCAAGCTGTTCATGCGCGCGCTTTCCGACGACCACGGCTTCCCGGCGCTCACCGCGACGCTCGCGGCGCCGGCCGGGCTCGATGCCGCGTTCGACGGCGCGGCGATCAAGCTGCCGGCCGACCCGAAGGACACCAAGCCGCCGCCGTTCAAGTGGTCGGCCGACATGTCGCTCTCCGGCGAGCAGCAGACGCTGGTGGCGCAGATCAACAACGCCCGCGCCGACACCCTCGACTACCTCGCGTTCTGGAAGACCTTCGACCTCGCGGCGACCGCGGCCTTCGCCGGTCAGGACGCCACCGGCCTGAAGACCAATCCGCGCTTCGGCGACATGGAGCGCTGGGCCGACGGCTGGCCGGTGAAGCGCCTCTTCGTCGAGACGCCGCGCGCGAGCCCGCCCGCCGCCGTCACGCCGGCGGCGACGGCCGGCACCGTCCCGGCCAAACCCGCCGCCCGGCGCTGATCGCGCCGCCCACGCCGACGAGACCCCGATGAAGCTGTTCCATTCCCCGACCTCGCCCTTCGTCCGCAAGGTGATGGTGGCGGCCCAGGAGCTCGGCTTGGCCGAGCGCATCGAGACGCTGCCGAGCGCCGTCCACCCGGTGACCCGGGACGGGCGCGTGCTGAGCGTGCATCCGCTGGCGCAGGTCCCGACCCTGATCCTCGACGACGGCGCGGCGATCGCCGACAGCCGGGTGATCTGCGAGTACCTCGATGCGCTCGCCGGCGGCCACCTGTTCCCGGCGCCGGGCGCAGCGCGCTGGACCGCGCTGAACCTGCAATCGACCGCCGACGCGGTGCTCGATGCCGCCCTGCTGATCCGCTACGAGCTGACCGCGCGACCCGAATCCGAGCGCTCGCAGGCGTGGATGGACGGGCAGACCGCCAAGATCGTCACCGCCCTCGACTGGTTCGAGACGCAGGCGCCGTCGCTCGCGGGCGTCGACATCGGCACCATCGCGCTCGCCTGCGCCCTCGGCTACCTCGACCTGCGCTTCGCCGAGCTCGGCTGGCGCGCGAGCCGACCGGGCCTGGCCGCCTGGTTCGCGACCTTCGGCGAGCGGGCGTCGATGCGGGCGACGGCCTGACGCGACCGGCGCGGTTCTTGCGGCGGCCGGCATCGTCCGAGAGTGGGATGCCGAGCCATGCCCGATTTCGTCGCCGCGCTGCTTGCCGCCGCCGCCTTCTGCCTCGTCCTCATGGCCCTGAACGCGCTCACGCGCGGGCTGGTCCACTGGCAGCTGGCGCCGTCCGACCTCGCCGAGAACGGCTTCCTGCAGCTCGGAGGCGCCGTGGTTCTGGCCCGCGTCGCCTACCGGCGCGCTCCGGTCCGCCGCATCACCTAGGCCGCCGTATCAAGCGCCGCGCGCCGACAGGCTCAGGGCTTCGCGCAGGTCGCCGACATCGGTGAGATAGCGGCCCCGGCGGCGCATCGCCTTGAGGAAGCCGGCATCCGGGAACGGGCAATAGGGCAGCACCGGCACGGTGCGGCCTTCCGGCACCGCGCCGTCGCGGGCGATATCGGCCAGCACCGCATCGAGCAGGTTCCGGCCGTGCTCGTGCAGCAGTACGGCGGCGCGGGTCGCGGTCACGTCCGCGGGCAGCGCGACCGGCGCCTGCTCGAGGATCGCGCCGGCATCGATCGCCACGGCCAGCCGGTGGACCGTCACGCCGAAGGCGTCCGGCCCCTCGGCCAGCGCATGGATCGTCGGCACCGGCCCGCGATGGCGCGGCAGCAGGCCGGGATGGACGTTGAGGCCACCGAGCCGCGCCCGCGCGATCGTCTCGCCCGCCAGGATCTGGTCGAAGTGAAAGGTGACGATCAGGTCCGGCCCGTGCCGCCGCAGGAGATCGGCGACGTCGGCACCGTTGACGTCGTCGACCGTCAGCGTCGGGATGCCGTGCCGCCGGCACAGGGTCGCGAGCGGCGTCGCCTCGGGCGAGCCGGTGGTGCGGGCGATGCGCTGGGTCAGCGGCGCGACCGGGCGGAGCAGGTCGGGCAGGCCGAAATTCACCGCGAGGTAGGGCAGAAAGGCCGGCCCGGAGCGGGCGAGATGGCGCCGGACCTGCCCGACGAGGCCGCCGGTCGAGGGCCGCTCGGCATTCGACAGGCCGACGAAGGCGATCTCCGCGGCGTGGTCGGCCACGAACCGGCGCACCGCACGCGCGTTCGGCAGCGCTTCCAGCGCGAAGAGCGCGATGCTGGGCTTGGGCATCAGCGGCGCGGCCGCAGCTGGAAGCGGAAGGCGCGCATGGCGGCGGTGCGCAGGAATTCCGGTGCGACGAGGCCGGCCCGGGCGAGGTGGAAGAGCACGCTCGGGAAGGTGACGATCTCCCGGTTGCGCACCAGCCCGCGGGCGATGCGCTCGGCGGCCTGATCGGCGCTCATCTCGAGTGGCCGCCAGCCCTTGAGCTGGCCGCCCATCGGCGTCTTCACGTAGCCCGGCATCACCACGTTGACCCGCACGCCCCTCGGCGCGAGCTTGGCGCGCAGGGCCTGCCCATGCGCGACCAGCGCCGCCTTGGTGCCGCTGTAGGATGGGGCGTCGGCGAGCGGCGCGTAGGCGGCGAGCGAGGAGATCAGGGCAATCTGCCCGCGCCCCCGGGCCGCCATGGCGGTGACGCAGGGCAGCACGACGTTGAGGCAGCCGACGAGGTTGATGTCGAGGGTCTCGAAGGCGACGTCCTCGCTCTCGACCTCGCCGGTCGGATGGCCGCCGTTGACGCCGGCATTGGCGATCACGAGGTCGATCGGGTCATCCCCGTCGAGGGTCCTGATCCAGGCGCGGACCGCCTCGCGGTCGCGCAGGTCCAGGGGCACGACCGTCGCTGCGGCGCCGCGGGCGCGGCACGCGGCGGCCACCGTTTCGAGGCGGCCGCGGTCGCGGGCGTTGAGGGTCAGGCGGTTTCCGGGCAAGGCATAGCGGCGGGCGAGCGCCGCGCCGATGCCGCTCGACGCGCCGGTGATCAGGATGTGGGGCATGATCCGGGTGCTACCGCGCGCCGGTCGGCCGAATCAATACACCTCGGCGAGACGGCCGGCATCGGCCTCGCCCTCGCGGATCGTCCGGGCGGCCGCGACCCGGGCGTCGGGGAGCGCCGCCTCCATCCGCGGGACCGTCGCGGCGACGGCGCGGGCGATGGCGGCCTTGGAGAAGTAGCCGCCGTTCACCTGCGTCCGGTGCAGCACCACGCGGCGGAAATCCGACATCAGGCCGAGATCCGGAGCGGTCGGTGCGGTCCAGAACCCGTCGATGTCGCCCTGATGGGTGAGGCCGGGCATGTTGTAGATCGCGGTGCCGAGCGCCATCGTCGGCCGGCCCATCTCCAGCGAGAGCATGCCGACGGTGCTGTTGACGATCACCACGCCGCGGGCGCCGGCGATCAGGCTGGGCAGCTCGCCGCCGTCGATGAAGTCGAGGCGCTCGCTCACCCCGTGGCGGCGGGCCGAGGCGCGGGCGAACTTGCGCCAGTTGATCAGGCCGGCATCGAGGGGGTGGAGCTTCACCAGCAGCCGGGTCGGCGCCTGCGAGGCCTCTGCGAAGGACTTGATCACCCGGTCCATGAAGCCCTCGACCCCGAGGAAGGGGGAGTGCACGCGGATCTGGTAGTCGCTGTCGAGCTGGAGCGGCAGCAGGAAGTAGTCGCAGCCGACCGCGTTGTAGATCTCGTTGCAGCGGGCGGCCTCGCGCCTGGTCCGGCCGCGGCGGGAGAACTTCTTGATCCAGCCGGCATATTCCATCGCGATATGCGTCGGGCGGTGGCTGCGGAAGCGCGGGTAGAGGTAGGGGAAGCAGACGTTGGCGACGTTGTAGCCGACGTCCCAGATGCTGCGCAGGGCCATGTCGCCGGTCGAGGGCATCGCGCGGCCGGGCTGCGGCAGGCGGCGCGCCAGCGCCCGGACGCCCTCGGCGGTCTTCGGAAGGGTCGAGTACCCGTTCACGCCGCCGAGCTCGCAGGTGATCCAGTTCGGGCGGATGTAGCCCTCCTCGAACACGTGAACGCGCAGGCCGCGGGCGACCGCGACGGCGCGCGCGACGACGTGATAGGGGCGGCAATCGCCGAACAGGACGATGTCGGTCACGCCGTAGGTGGCGACGTAGGCGTCGAGCCAGCGCTCCCAGCCGGGCCGGGTGCCGCGGTAATGGTCCGCGTCGCCGCGCCAGAACAGCCAGTCGCCGGGACAGAAGTTGATCCGCCGCACCCGATGCCCGCGGGCGGCCAGGGCGCCGCCGAGATCGGAGAAGAAGGTCGAGGCGAGGCCCTGGAGGAAGAGGAACGTCGCCGGGCTCGCATCGACGGAATCTGGGCGAGGCTGAAGCATTCCGGGGCGCTCTGTACCTTCAGCGGACGGGACGGGGCAGCCACCACGGGTCGCACGGTCGAGGCGGCCCGGCAATCCGGGGCCGTTCCGCCCCGCACGATTCCGCCGGGCCGTGGCCGTCCCGCAACGCCGTCGCGGCCGGCCCCGAACGGGTAACGAGCTAGGAGCCAATCGCGGCGGCGATATGTCCGGGGGGTGTCCGTTCATGTCCGGCTCATCCGCCCGCCCCAGGAAGCATTCGCCTGCCGCGGATGAATTGGGCTAAAGCCCGCGGGTCCGGGCAGGAACGCGTCGAGGCCGGCGCGACCCGTCGCTCGGCCCTCACGATGGGTCGCGGGATCCCGGCAGGCGATGCCGGGCGCCGCCGCGCGCCCCGCCCGGCCCGGAGCCCTCGACCGAAATGGTGATGCGCCCGATCCTTCCCGACACGCTGTTTCCCGTCGGCCGCACGATCCGGCTGCTGCGCGCCGAGATCGAGGCCGCCACCGGCAGCCGCTTCGGCGCGCCCGGCCTTCGCGGCCGCGCCGTCGTCTGGCGCGACGGGCCGGCCGCCCGGCTGCTGCGGCTCGCCGGCCGTCCCCCGCTCGTCGTGGCGCCCGGGCCGCTGCTCAGCCCCTACGACAGCGCCGAGACCGGGTTCTCGAGCCTGATCCTGACCTTGGCCGGCGAGCCGGTCGGAGGGCGCGAGACGCCGGGCCTTCACCATTTCGACCCCTGGACGCGGGCGCCGATCGACCGCGCGGCCTGCGCCGAGCGCGTCGCCTGGCTCCGGGCGCGGTTTTCCGAGAACGCGCGGCGCGTCGTCTACGTCGGCATCTCGCGCTGGAAGCGGCCGGCGCTCGACGCCTTCGCCGTCGGCCCGAAGGGCACGCCGATCCACACCATGACCGTCGCCACCGCAGTCGCCGCCGCGAAGCGCCACGACGGGCAGGTGCTCGCCTGGGCGACGCGCGCGCCGGAGGCCCTGGAGGCGGCCTGCGCGGAGGCCGGCCTGCCGCTGGCGCGGGTCGAGGACGGCTTCCTGCGCTCGGTCGGCCTCGGGGCGAGCCTGCAGCCCGGCGCCTCGATCGTGGTCGACGATCGCGGCATCTACTACGATCCGCGGCGCGAGAGCCGTCTCTCGCGGATCCTGGCCGAAGCCGAATTTTCCGACGCCCTGGTCACCCGGGCGAAGTCCTTGCGCGAGACGATCGTCGCGCGGCGCCTGAGCAAGTACAATGTCGGCCTCACGGTCGCCGCGGGCGCGTGGCCGGCGGACCGGCGGATCGTGCTGGTGCCGGGCCAGGTCGAGGACGACGCCTCGGTCCGCTACGGCTCGCCGAACGTGCGCTCGAACCGGGCGCTGCTGCAGGCGGCGCGGGCGCGCAACCGGGACGCCTTCCTGCTCTACAAGCCGCATCCCGACGTGGAGGCCGGGTTCCGCCCCGGCGCGATCCCCGAAGCCGAGGCCCTGGGGCTCGCCGACCGGATCGTCTCGGGCCTGAGCATCGTCGACCTGCTCGACCGGGTGCACCACGTCGAGACGATGACCTCGCTCGCCGGCTTCGAGGCGCTGATCCGGGGCCTGAGCGTCGCGACGCACGGGCGGCCGTTCTATGCCGGCTGGGGCCTCACCGAGGATCTCGCGCCCGGCGCCGACCGCGGCCGGACGCTCGCCCTCGACGAGCTCGTCGCCGGCGCGCTGATCCTGTATCCGCGCTACCTCGATCCGGTGGCGATGAAGCCGTGCGGCCCCGAGCAGCTGCTCGACCGCCTCAGCGCCGCCCGCGCCGCGGCGCCCCCGAGCGCCCTCGCGCTCGGCCGGCTCGCCGGCTTCGGCATGCGGGCGCGCTACCGCCTGCTGAACCCGATCGTGCGGGCCCTGCGCGCCCGGCGCGGCGTCGCGTCCGGCGACAAGCCCGTCACCCAGAAGCCCGGGCAAGGTTGAGCCGAGCACGATGTCCTTCCTCCTCGCGACGGTGGTCGCCTTCGTCCTCTGCCTCGCGATCGAGTTCCGCTTCGGCGACGTGCCGGGGCGCGCGAGCCGCAGGCCCGGCGACCTCGCCATCCGGCTCGGCGCCTACGGGCTGATCCTGCTGTTCTGGTTCGTGTTCTCGTGGCGCCCGTGGCTCGCCGCGTCGAGCTGCGTGCTCACCGTCGCGATCCTCCACCTCGTCAGCCACTTGAAACGCGCGGTGATCGGCGAGCCGCTGGTGTTCAGCGACTTCGCGCTGCTCCCGCAGGTGCCGCGCCATCCGCAGCTCTACTACGTGCCGCCGGTCACCAGCCCGCGGATCGCTGTGCCGCTCCTGCTCGGGCTGGCCGGCATCGCGCTGTGGTACCGGATCGAGCCGAGCCTGCTGCCCGCCTCCGCCGGCGGGGCCCTGGCCGCCGTCCTGGGCCTGCCGCTCGGCCTCGCCGCCCTGCTCGTCGCCGCCGATCGCGGGCCGTTCACCGGCCGGGTCGCCCGGCGGTTCCCGCAGCCGGAGCTCGAAGCCGACCTCGCCCGCTACGGCCTGCCCGCCTGCCTGATCGCCTACGCGCTGCGGTGGCGGAGCGAGCGCGGCGGCCCCGCGGCCGTCGCAGCGCCCGCGATCGCGCAGCCGCCGGGCGACGACGTCGTGGTGGTGATCCAGCTCGAATCCTTCCTCGACCCCGAACGGCTCGGCGGACCGCACCTGCCGCTGATGGACCTGATCCGGGCGCGCGCCAGCGAGCACGGCCGCCTGCGGGTGCCGGCGCACGGCGCCTACACCATGCGGACCGAGCACGCCGTGCTCACCGGGCGCGGCGCGCGCGATCTCGGCTTCGGCGTGTTCGACCCCTATCTCGCCTCGCGCGGGAACGAGCCGGGCAGCCTCGCCCGGACGGCCCGGCGGAACGGCTACGCGACCACCTTCGTCCACCCGTTCCACCGCGACTTCTTCCAGCGCGCCCGCGTCATGGAGGCGTTCGGCTTCGACACCCTCGTGATGGAGGAGGCGTTCGGCGACGCGCCCCGCGTTGGACCCTATGTCGGCGATGCGGCCTTCGGCGAGCGCGTGCGCGCCGAGGTCGCGGCACGGCGCGGGCCGCTGTTCCTGTTCGGCGTCACCATGGAGAACCACGGCCCCTGGAAGCCGGGACGCCTGCCGGGGATCGACGACCCGGTCGCCCAGTACCTCCACCACGTCGCCGCCGCCGGGCGCATGGTCGAGGACCTCGTGGCCGCGCTCGCGGGCCTGAACGCGACGCTCTGCATCTACGGCGACCACGCGCCCGCCCTGCCGACCTGCCGGCCCGGCTTCGGCGACACCGCCACCGACTACGCGCTGTTCCGGTTCGGCCACGCCGACCCGGCCGCGCCGCGTCGGGTCGACCGCACCGCCGACGATCTCGGGCGCCGGCTGCGAGCCGCGATCGGCCGGGCCGCGACGTCGGCGGATGGGCCAAGCGTGGCCGTGCCACGGTCGTGACGCAATGCCGGGCGATGTCCGGCGCGCGTGCTCGAGCCGTCGTTAAAGCGATCGCAGGCTTTGGCGCGCAACGTCGAGGCTCCAGCCATGCGCGCGTCGTCCGCCGACACTTCGGCACGGACCTCGGTGGCGCGGGCTCGCGACGAAGACGACAGGGTCATACGGGCGTTGCGTGCCGGTCTCACGGAGACGGGCACGGCTCCGGGAGTTCGAAGATGGTTCGTTTCACGGCGCTGTTCGCGCTGACGGCCTGCCTCGTCGGCGGCTGCTCGGTTCTCCCGGCTTCGGGTCCGACGGCGCGTGCCGTGGAGGCGGGGGCGGAGCTGTCGACGCCGGAGGGGCTGCTGGCGCGCTACGAGCTGGTGGACGTGACCCCGGCGGTGATCGAGGCCCTGCGCGGGCGCCCGCTCGACAGCCTG
>NZ_JAKSYR010000076.1:0-10538 GCF_022829705.1 Methylobacterium sp. E-025 | reverse complement strand
CATGCTGAGCCGCTACCACGTGGTCGACGTCGCCCACCGCGTCGTCGGGGTCGGCAGCGTCGGGACCCGCGCCTACGTGGCGCTGCTCTGCGGCAACTCGGACCAGGACGTGCTCTTCCTGCAGGTGAAGGAGGCGGTGCGTCCGGCCCACGCCCCCTACCTGCCCGGCATGCCGGAGCCCTATGCCAGCCACGAGGGCGAGCGGGTGATCTACGGGCAGCGCCTGCTCCAGGGCGTCGGCGACCCGCTGCTCGGCTGGACCACGATCGCCGACCGCCCGTTCTACGTGCGGCAGATGAAGAACATGAAGGGCGAGATCCCAGTCTCTCGCATGACAGGTCGATCTCTTATGTACTTTTCCCACGCCTATGGCGCCCTGTTGGCCAAGGCCCATGCACGAACAGGGGATGCCTCAGCAATTGCAGGCTACTGCGGCCACGATGGCCGCGCCGACTTAAGGGAGGCTGTAGCTGATTGGTCTGCCGCCTACGGCGATCGAAACGCTGAGGACTTCAGATTTTTTCAAGACGCCATCGCATCGGGACGGCTTGAAGCGGCGGCCGATCCACATCTTTGACGTATCATGTGCGTGGTTGTGCGCGCTGCACGGAAGAGAGCGCAACCTGGTTAGGTAAGAACCCGTTTGCGGTGATGCTGTGGCAGACTTAACGGGCAAAAGGCTGGTAGAAGTATGTGTGCGGCGCTCAGCGTGATTTGCATTGGATGGCAGCTCTCATAGACACCGTATTGTGAGCGCCCGAACCTGCGACCTGCAAGGTGGGCTTCGATGCGCAGGTTTGGCAGCAGCCACTGTGCGGCACGCTCATCGGTTTGGATCAAAACGTGGGATCGTATCGTTCAATCCATAATCTGCTATGGCGGAATTGGGAGGAACGCATGAACGCAGCACCGGACGGTTCAGTCATCCAGCGTGAGGCACCGCGTCCCGACCTTCTCGCCTTCGAGATCAAGGACAAGATCACCAAGCCCGACATCGAGTGGATGTCCTCCGTGACCGATGCAGCCATGCAGGCGCACGGGAAGATCGACATGCTCATCATTATGTCGAACTACGAAGGCTCGGATCTAGGAGCGACCTTCGACGGCTATGCGGCGAGCGTGAAGGCGCGCTCGGTGGCGCATATCCAGCGCTACGTCGTCGTCGGTGCACCGACCATGGCGAAAGCTATGATCAACCTGTCCGGGATGATCATGCCGGTCGAGACAAAAACCTTCGACTTTAAGGAGGAGCCAGCTGCCTGGGCTTGGCTCGCGCAGGCTCAAACCACCGCATCCTGATACGCAAGGTCATCGGATGATCAGCCTGAGGGAGGGCGCACCTTTCCCTAGATCATCTGACAACGGACAATTGGCTGCACCAGCCGTGTAACGGCCGATGGTGCAAGCCGGGTGCATCTCGGTGATGTAGGTCGCGCAACGGGCGAAAACCTGTGACCGATTAAGGCTGCTTTCGAAGCCGCTTGTGACCCTACTCGGACGTTGGCGTAGGCACCGTCCAACGTCCGATCCTGCCGGGAAGCAGACGGCATAGGGACCGCAACCGGGGCACGCATGTGTCACGTGTAAGACAGTGTGTGGACGTGTTACCGATCCGATATGGCTGTGCGCGAAACCATCACTATCTCCGTGCCCCCGGAACTGCGGGTGTTCCTGCAAGGGTGCGTTGCCACCGGCCGCTACAGCAGCATCAGCGAGGTCGTGCGGGCCGCCCTACGGGAGTTTGAAAGGGCCGAGATGGGGAAGGCCCCGATCACCCAGCAAGCGATGGTGCAGCAGTCTCCTCCCCCTCATGACCGCGCCTGATCCGATGTCGGGTAGCTGCGACTTCCTTGCCGGGGCGGGCGAGATGGCGACGCTGATGCGCGCCTACGACTGGACCACGACGCCGCTCGGCAAGCCCGAGGGTTGGCCCTCCGGCCTGCGCACGGCGGTGCGCCTGCTACTCAACAGCCATCACCCCATGCACATCTTCTGGGGGCTGGAGGCGACGTTCTTCTACAACGACCCCTTTGTCCCCTCGGCGGGACCGGAGCGCCATCCCTCCGCGCTCGGCCGTCCGGCATCCGAAAGCTGGGGTGAAATCTGGCCGGTGATTGGCTTCGAGGTCGCCAAGGTCCGCAACGGCGGCGGGCATACCTGGTACGAGGACCAGCACGTCCCGATCTTGCGCGAGGGCCGGGTCGAGGATGCCTACTGGACCTATGGGCTCAGCCCAATCGATGACGATACCGCGCCCAACGGCATCGGCGGGGTCATCTCCATCTTGACCGAGACCACGAAGCGCAAGGCGCTGGAGGACAGCCTTCGCGCCAGCAACCGGCGCCAGCGAAGCCTGTTACAGCAGATACCGGGCTTCGTCGCCGTGCTCGAAGGGCCGGACCTCGTCTATGCGTACGTCAATGACGCTTACGTGGCGACGGCCGGTGCGCGCGGCTACCTCGGCCGGACTGTGCGCGACGTATTCCCCGAACTCGAAGGGCAGGGTTTCTTCGAACTGCTGGACGAGGTGTACGCCACCGGTGTCCCGTTCTCGGCTCAGGACACGCCGATCCGGTTCGTGGATGAGGACGAGGACCGGTACATCGACTTCCTGTTCCAGCCGATCCGCGAACAGAATGGCCCGATCAATGGCATTCTTGTGGGTGGTCATGAGGTCACGGCGCGCGTGCGTGCCGAGGCCGCGTTACGCGCCGAGATGGATCAGGCACGGCATCGGGAGGTGAGGGCGCAGGCCGATGCCGAGCGCGTGCAACTTGCCCTTGGCGCGGGTGCCATCCTCGGGACGTGGCACTGGGACCTACCGACCGACCGGTTCACCGTTGACGAGGGCTTCGCCGGCAGCTTCGGCCTCGACCCAGCCCTCGGCACGACCGGCATACCGCTCGCTCAGATCGTCGCGACCGTCCACCCCGACGACCAAGCGGGACTGGCCAAGGCGATCAACGACGCCATTCAGCGGGGCGGCGCCTACGCGCACCAGTATCGCGTGCGCCGGACGGACGGACGCTACTACTGGATCGAGGCCAACGGGCGCGTTGACCGCGCTGAGGACGGCACCCCATCGAGCTTCCCCGGCGTACTCATCGACGTGGAGGAGCGCCGCGCCATCCTGGAGGAGCGCGACCGGGCAGCGGCAGCGTTGCGCACTCTCAACGAGACCCTGGAACAGCGAGTCGCCGAGCGGACAACTGAACTGATGCGCGCCGAGGAGGCGCTTCGGCAATCCCAGAAGATGGAGGCGGTGGGCCAACTCACCGGGGGGCTGGCGCACGACTTCAACAACCTGCTCGCGGGCATCTCCGGGTCACTGGAACTGATGCAGAACCGGATGCAGCAGGGCCGCCTCAAGGACGTGGACAAGTACATGGTGGCCGCACAGGGGGCCTCGAAGCGCGCCGCGGCGCTGACCCACCGCCTCCTCGCCTTCTCCCGCCGCCAGACCCTCGACCCTAAACCCACCGACGTAAACCGGCTCGTCTTGGGCATGCAGGAGTTGATCCAGCGTACGGCTGGCCCAGGCAGCCCGGTCGAGGTGGTCGGCGCCTCAGGCCTATGGCCCGCCCTGGTGGACCCGTCGCAGCTTGAGAACGCCCTGCTCAACCTGTGCATCAACGCCAGGGACGCGATGCCAGATGGCGGGCGCATCACGGTCGAGACCGCGAACAGGTGGCTGGATGAGCGCGCCGCCAAGAAACAGGACCTCCCGGAAGGGCAGTACCTTTCACTGTGCGTAACCGACACCGGCACCGGCATGCCGCCGGAAGTAATCGCGCGGGTGTTCGAGCCGTTCTTCACGACGAAGCCCACCGGAGAAGGCACGGGGCTCGGCCTGTCGATGATTTACGGCTTCGCCAAGCAGTCTGGTGGGCAGGTCCGGATCTACTCCGAGGTCGGTCAGGGTTCGACCATCTGCATCTACCTGCCCCGCCACCACGGCGAGGCAGCCGATGAATTCGACACGATCAAACTCGATGCGTTGCCCCGCTCGGAGCAGGAGGCAACGGTGCTGATCGTGGACGATGAGCCGACCGTGCGCATGCTCGTCACCGATATCCTCGAAGACCTCGGCTACCTTGCCATCGAGGCTGGTGACAGCGCGGCGGGGCTGAAGATCCTGCAATCGGACGTGCCCATCGACCTCCTGGTGACGGATGTAGGCCTGCCCGGCGGCATGAACGGCCGGCAGATGGCAGACGCCGGACGGGTGCAGCGCCCGGACCTCAAGGTGCTGTTCATCACCGGTTACGCGGAGAATGCGGTGCTCGGCCACGGCCATCTCGCACCTGGCATGTCGGTGCTGACCAAACCGTTCGCGATGGACGCCATGGCTGCCCGCATCCGGTCGCTGATCGAAGCAGTCAAGGAAGCGAAGCGGTAGGGCTCATCACGTGAGGAGCGCCCGGGTGGCACGATCGTCCGCCGTTTGAAACTCCATAACGGACACTCCTTTCGGCGTCCTGCAACTTCCGCTGTCTACCCATAGGCGATCCGACCGGTATCCGAAAAACGCTCAAGTTATGAAAGGGTGGTGCAGGGCTGAGGCAAAAAATCGGATTCCACAGGGGATGACGAAACATCCGCGCCCGGTTCGCGTTCATACCCCAATCGTGCAGCATCGCCAGAAACAAGCCTATAAGCGGAGTAGGGTTTTAAATGCCCTCCACACCCGCGCCTAGTGTCTCCTAAACGCATTTAGACATCCACGATCAGTTTGCGCGTCAGGCGCTTGCCCAATCCCTTGGAGTCACCGAGGAAAACATCAAGCGCGCAGTCCGAATGGTCGGTACTCGGATTTCAACAATCCGCGGATATTTCGGTCATTAGGCTGCTTCTGAGAGAAAAGAAGAACGGGGCCGATGACGGTCCCTTTTTTTATGACTTAAGAGGTTCCGGCTTTCGGCCGTCTGGCAGGATTTCCCGCAGGTGGTCATGGACCATTTCCGCAGAGAATGGCTTGTTCAGAAAGCGCACCCCATCAGGTAACTCACCGGGCTGCGGGCTGACCTGGCCGGAGGCAACGACAATCGTAATGTCCGGCCAGCGCCGTGACACCTCGCATGCCAGGGCGAACCCGTCACGCGATCCGGGCATCTGCACGTCGGTAAAGAGAAGGACGATCGAAGCGTAATGCTCTTCAAGGATCGTGATGGCCCGATCGCCGTCTGCGGCTTCTAGGGTTCGAAACCCGGCCTCTTCAAGGATGTCGAGCACGTCCATGCGGATCAGCCCATCGTCATCGACAGCGAGGGCATAAGGGGCAGACGCGGTGCGATCCATAAGCACCAAATCCCTCCCGCGCGAACAAGGTCCCATCCCATCCCAAAATGGGCGTGAACAGCTGTTGTCTGGTCGAGAGGGGAAGCGCGGTCGGGATCAGCGCCCCCAGACCATCTCGAGGAGCGCCACACCCGCCGCCGCCACGACGTTGCCCCTGCCGCCCCATGGTAGCGGCGGGAATGGGATCACTGCCGCTTCCGGAAGTACGACCTCCGACGCCTCGGCCTCCCGGTCCACATCGTTGCCCCGCATCCACACGACCTGACTGCCCTGGTGGCTCTCAGGGGCGCCGAGGGCGGGTTCCGCATCCCCGCCGTCCCCGGCGCCTACGTCTCCGTCCATGCGGTCGAGGATGGCAGCAGGTTGTCGGCTGTGTTGACGACGCTCTGTACCACCGCCTCTATCAGGTTGCGGGCTCCAGCTGGCGTGAGAGGAGGCGGTGCTACGAGCACAGCCTGGTGGAGCAAAGGATCGGCTGTCTGTTGCTCCGCCAGCTGTGAGACGACGGGATCCGCACGGGATCAAGCTTCCTCCTTTGCCTCCCTGCCATCGAGTGCCACGAGGTTCTGCAGCAGTTTCCTGTAAGAGGGATCGATCGAGCTGCCTCCACGATCGCTGCTCCAGACCTGCTGCATGGCGAGCCCGGCCCGACCCTTGACTGCCAGGCCGGGGATCGTGGCAGCATCCATCGCGGCGATATCGAAGGCGATCCGCATGACATCGCGGCCGGAATGGAACCGGGCATCCTCGACAATCGGGATACCAGCCGCCTCGCGCGCTGCGAGATGGGCGGCATGGTAGGCCTCGCACGAGGCTCGAAGGCGCCGATGATGCTTGCAGATGCGGGTGCGCCCGTCGTGATACCGATTCGTGTTCTGCACCGCCTCCCATGGCCACAGGATCATCACGCGATGGTCGAACTGCCTGTGGCACGGCTCGCCGTCCGCGTTGGGTGGTGCCTCCCCATGGAAGTGCCACCCTGCCGGGCCGGTGACGCGAGGACGAACGATCTCGGGCTGGATTTCCGGCTTGATCGTCTCGAACTGAGCGACACGCCTGGCCTTGCGCTCGCACAGCGTCAGGAAGCCGGCCAGGGCCTTGTCCAGGTCGGCGCCGAGCCGGATCAGGTCGGCGTCGGGGCTCGGTGCCGCCGCAAGGACTGCGGGAGCCGCGAGCACGATCGAACCGGTTGAGAGCGCGGTGAGGCCGCGCAGGAAGCTGCGACGGGATGAGGGACCGTTCATCGGCCGCCCTCCCCAATCCGCGCCGATCGTGCTGAGGACCAGGGCCGCCCGCGTCGAGGGTGGGGCAGCTGTAACCATGGCATCGGCCCTGGCATCCATCGGCCAGTGGCTGAGCACCTTGTCGGCCAGCGGGGTCATCGGGGCCGTGAGGGGGGCTGTAGTACCCGCTGTAGTACTGCTCTTCCGGGCTCAGCATGCCGAGCAGTTCGTCATGGGCGTGGCCGTGCTCGCGGGCCAGGAAGGCGACGTAGCGCCTCATCAGGGGCAGGGTCAGCGGCTCGGCCACCGCGCTCGGGGCACTGATCAGCGTGACGCCGCCACCGATCAGGGGCAGCGAGAGCAGGCCACGCAGGAAGCCGCGGCGGGGCGGGACGGGCTCGTCGTTGCGCATGGCCACGATGGCGCGGGTAACGGGGCCGGTCAGCGGGTTCGAGGCGTGCAAGGTCGTTGCCATAGCTGGGGCTCCAGAGGGCTCGGGGTGGGTGCGGAAGTTGGAAGGGGTGGGTCCCGGTTGGGCGCCGATCTGGTCGGCCGGGGCGGGAGCACGGCACCCGGCCGAGCGAACACCTTGCGCAGGCGTCGCCGTGCGGCACGACGGGCGCCGGTGGTGCCGGCCTGCTCGCCGCGGGCGGTGTGATAGGCGGCAAGCGCCGCGGCGGTCTTGGGCGTAGTCGGCGTCAGGGCGTAGAGGTTGAGGCGGCCAGCCGGCGCACGCGGGCCAGTGAAGCGCGGTAGGCACGCTAACCGGCGGGCATCGGCAGGCCGGCGGCGGTCAGGTCAGCTGCGACATGACCCGAAGCGGAATAGGCAGAATCGGCTTTCTCGGCTCAGCGGATCGCCGGCAGCACATGGCCGGCACCCGCGAGGACACGAGGACGAGGAAAGCGCCGAGGACGCCACGGCGGGAGAGGTTGGCCATCAGCGCGTCTCGCTCAGTTAGGCGGCCGCGAGGCTCCCGCCGCCGTCGTTGCTGAGCGCACAGACATTGTCCGCGCGCTCGGCGGTTTCGCCGGCCGCGATCCGGTGCCGGTAGGAGGCCGCGAGGCGCAGGCAGATCGCGTGATCCTGCCGGGCGTGCAGCAGGCGGACTGTGGGGGAGCGGATCAGGTCGGAGGCCATCGGTCCGGCCTCAGTGCGCGCGGTAGGCGCGCGAAGCCTTGGCGGCGGCCCAGGCGCCCTTGAGGGCGTAGGACATGCACACGCCCCAGGCGTCGCCGGTCACTTCCATGCGGGCCTGCGCGGAGCGGGTCGCAGCGCGCATGATCGCCGAGCGGTCGAAGGTGCCGTCGCGGTTGACCAGGGGGGCGACGGTGGCGGCGAAGCGCTTGGCGCTCTCGGTCGAGGCGACGACCGCGGACTTGGCGCGGGTGATGATGCGGCGGGCGTCGGCGGTCAGGCGCGGGTCGGCGCTGCGGCTGATGTGCGAGGCGGGGATGAGGTTGGCGTAGCGCATCGGAAGGAGCGTTGCTCTAATTCGATGCCTGGGGCATTTTATGAGTCCTGAGGTACTGTCAATTCCTTAGGTATCACGCTTATCCCCTGGGTATCATTTTCTGGGACGGTCGATGCTCAGTAGCGAAATGGTGCGTGCTGGAAGAGCTTTGCTACGTTGGGAGCAAAAGGATCTCGCCGAGGCGTCGGGGGTATCGCTTCCTACGATCAAACGTTTGGAAGCTGCGCCCGGCGCTCTATCAGCTCACGGCCCTACGATCGCAGCCATCCAGCGCGCGTTCGAGAGTAAGGGCCTTGAGTTCATCCCCGAGAACGGCGGGGGCGCCGGCATCCGGTTCCGGGAGCGGTAGGCATGACCTCCTCGCCTGAGCGCCTATCCGAGGTCTCCCGCCTTGCTGGCCTGCTAACCGACCAGGTGCCGGACGCGCAGATCATGAGCCGACCAATCCTGGACCAACACATCCGTGCGCTCCTCGACGCCGCCTTGCTGCTCGCTGAGTACGACGTTCCACTCCCACACCTCCTGACGCAGATCGTCTATGAGATCGACAGTAAGACAGGTCCGATGGTAGAAACGGACGCGGTCGAGCAGGCTGAAGCGAAAGGCATGGCTTGGCTGCTTCGACCCTTCCAGGGACGAAAAGGGCCTTAGTGGCGCAGGGTCGGAACCATCATGCCGAAATTAGTTTCCTTCCGGTAATACAATCGGAGGAAACATGACCAAGCTTGCAACCCTTTCAGGCGCTGCCGCCATTCTAATGCTGACGGCCGGCGCATCCTTCGCTGCCCCGTATTCGGTGGGAACCACCACCAACATGGAAGGCAAGTCGTCCTCGGCCGACAAGAGCTCGATGACCGACGGCACCACGACTGCCAAGACGACCCCCGGCGCCAAGGCCGAGTCTCCCGGAACGGTTGGCGCGCTGAACAACGTTGGCGCCGGCACCAAGCCCGTCGATGGTGAGAAGAAGCCGACCCGAGGGTCAGGTGGTGAAGCAGGGCAGCAACGACTGCTGAAAGCGTCCCTAGCGTCGTACTTGGCAATCTGATGGCCCTGTAGGCTCTAGCTTGCAGGGCCGTTTTCGTTCTCCAGTCGCGACTTCACGGCAGAGAACGGGGACGACCCTGGTGTCAGGTTTCGCGAGAGGGCGACCCTAGCCAGTGAGTGATCGCCGTCACAATGCGATCTACGAGGCTGGACACGCCACGATCGCCCGCGCCCTGACATAGCCTGCAGCTGGGCGACGATCACCGCCGATGACGACAGCGCAGCATTATGGAGCAAATGCACCAAGGGAGGACGGCGCTAAACCCATCGGATGATGTCGCCACGTGATTTGAACGGGTTATGCGGCCATTATTCAATAAAGTTAGCAAAAGATGATTTAGTTAAATCAAATGTGCGCTTTGGTCGCGCGATGACAGATTGTCCTCCACCTGACACCCCAGGGTCGCGCTTTTTCAGGCGCCTACCTCAAGATGTCCCAAGGCAGAACTGCCCGAATGACTGCGTCAGCGATCTGAGCCAAGATGGCCGCGATCTGCTCACCCTCATCCGACTGTGGGGCGCCATCACCGAGCAGCCTGCGAGGGCGCGCGTTCTTAGTACCGCGCGGCAGGAAGCGGAGAGATCAGGCTATCGCGAGTAACACGGGAGCGACCTTTGGCCTTGTAGCTCCGCATCATCTGTGAGTTCTTATGTGATCCGCGAACGACAAACGCACGCCCATACCGCTGGCCTCAATTCTTTGCCGCTGTATAACCCTTAAAATCGATCTTGGTGCTCATCGGCAAGACTTTTAGGCGGCTCGCTTGGCTTCCCTGCTGTTTGCCCCGTCGCCACGCTCGCTCCTGGCCGATCTGTTCATATGATCAGCCCAAGCGATGACGCGCGAGCGCAACCGTTTCCCACTTGACCGCGCCTCATGCGGTGGTTTCCCATACTGAAACCCCTCCGCTGACGATGAGTGACAGTCTGTCAACTGAAGGCAGGCACCTTGCCGGCAAGCCGGACTCAGGACCGGTTCGCTGGTGAGATAGACGAAGCACCCGTCGCCCCGTGATCAGATCGGGGGACGGGCCTGCTGCCTATCGCACGGCCTGCCACAATGGCACGCCAACGGGGCGCCCAGGTCGATCCCGCCGGAAGGTCTGGTTCCCGTAGCGGATCCACGTGTCGCCAATCGCCTCGACGCGGCGCGCGTTGATTATCAGGCCGCCGCAGTAATCGACGCGGACCACGCCGATAGTCGGGTGCACGCCGAACAGGTCCATGGCCGTCCAGCCGAGGGCGATGGCGTAATCACCGAGCCGGTCGAGGAAGTCGAATCGCCGCCTCGCACATCTCCTGCCAGCGCTGAGCCGAGAGGCCCGGACAAGGTGGCACCGTGGGCTTCATGGCTTCTAGAGCGTTTTCGGTTTAATCTGGTCCGTATCCAGCGGCAGCGAAGAAGTTGGCGCACTCGTCAGGTGTGACGGTGTCGACGAGACGTCCGATGGCCGACCACAATCCCTCGACGGTTCGCTCGGCCGCTTTGCGTAGCA
>NZ_JAKSYR010000073.1:0-494 GCF_022829705.1 Methylobacterium sp. E-025 | reverse complement strand
GTCTACGGTCGTGGACTAGCTACGTCACCTGCATCTTACGCCGTCAATCTATGCGTGGGTGGAGGATGTAGTTGGACTAGAACTCGAGTTGCTGCCATGATCAGGAGTAGCTGATCACGTGGCGGGCGAGCCGGAGCTTTGCAGACGAGTGCCTCGTGGCGTTGTCTATGTATAAATACACACATATATA
Organism: Methylobacterium sp. E-025; assembly: GCF_022829705.1. Taxonomy (NCBI): domain Bacteria; kingdom Pseudomonadati; phylum Pseudomonadota; class Alphaproteobacteria; order Hyphomicrobiales; family Methylobacteriaceae; genus Methylobacterium; species Methylobacterium sp. E-025. Next base: position 304 of record NZ_JAKSYR010000073.1, on the reverse strand, counting down.
GATATATATATATATAAATATATAGAGATCTGTATATATATATATATATCTGTATATATATGTATATATGTATATATATATCTATATATATATATATATATATATATATTTAGCCATGGAGACCGGCAGGTAGCCGTAGACTGCCTTCTTGAAGGTGGCGAGCTTGCCCTCCGCCTTGGACTCGATCTGGACGTCGTCGGTGCCGCAGAGCTTGGTCGCGATCGCCTTTACCTTGTCCGACAGCTTGTCCTCGCCCTCGTAGGTGTAGGCGATCGGCTTCGGTGCCCCCTTGGCGAGCGCCACC
>NZ_JAKSYR010000072.1:0-18364 GCF_022829705.1 Methylobacterium sp. E-025 | reverse complement strand
GTGATCCTCTGGCCCACAACTTCGATGACGGCGCTGAACGAACCATAAGCCTGTGAGATCTTGGCTGCATTCGATGCGACTTCATTGCCGTTAACCCCGAGGGACTGCTGAAGCGCCTTGTACTCCTTCGCGAACTTCTCCCGCTCGGGTCGCGTCCTATTCCAGTGCTCGTAGTCTTCTTCCGAGATGCCAAGGATACCGGCCACTTGGGAGCCTGAGAAGTGCGGGTGCCGTTTGGTGATAGCGTCCATGCCGTTGCTGAGAACGTCGCTCGCATCGCCTTTGGTATCGACGCCGTAGTTCTTCAGCATAACATCGATGCCGGGGTTCGTGCGGCGAGCCTTGGCGAAGCTCTCCAGCATTCCCATCGCGCGAGCGGCCGAACTGCCTGTCTGCTCAAAGGCGTGGCCGAGCGCCTTGATGTTGTTGACGGACGCGCCGGTTCGGCCGGCGACGTAGTAGAGTCGATCGAACTCGCCGAGTGACTTTTGCAGGTGTACTGCGAGAGCGGTCATTGCAGCGGTCGCGACTGCGGCAAACGCCAGGAGGCCAGTAGACGCGAGCCTCGCCGTCGCTGCCATGCCTTCCGCCCGACGTTCAAGTTCGGCCGCCCGTCTAGCACCGGCCTCGTGCGCGTCCCGCTCGGTCTTCTCAAGGCCCGCAACGGCGCGCTCGGTCTTGCCGATCGCCTCTTGCTGCCGCTTGGCGCCGGCCTCATCGACCTTGAAGCCGAGCGAGACAATAAATGCTCGTAGAACGTCGTTCGACATGCCTAGTCTTCCTTCGGTCTGACAATGTAGGTGATACTTTCCCGAAGCTTGCCCGTGTCTACGAGCGGGGTCATCGGTCCAGGCGAGCGCCTGTTCTTCTTTCGATGCAGTCGGGCATACACAGTGCGCGCGGCGAGCGGCGGGGCGATCCCGTCCGTAATGACGCCGCGGACGCTGCTCTGCGCGAGCAGGCCGACACGCTGTAGGGCTTTCGCCCCCTCGGCCTTGCCCGCCGTCCGGTTGCCGCTCGAAACCGTAGCCTCAACCGCGCGGGAGGCCCCCTTCGCGAGCTCGTCGGTGATCTTGTCTTGAATGCGCTCAATGCCGGGAAACAGGAACGGGCGAGCCGGGATGTTCGCTTCCGGGGCGCCGTACTCGTGGATGTATCCGAGCGCTGCGTTCGTGAGCCCGCTATCGCCATGTGCGCCGGCCTCGGACGGGATGCCGATCACGACCTCCATCGACGCGAGGTCGCGAAGGGTGCGCTCTAGTTCCTTCGTGAGATCCTTGCCGCGCTCGACCGGCATCAGGCGGCCCCTCTCGGCGGATCGGCTGGCGGCGGCACCAGGGTCGCGGGATAGGACGACGCGTAGTTCAGGGTCTGCGCCATCGCGTGGCAGTAGGCGTCGAGGCAGTCCATCAACTCGGCCTCGTGCTCAGGCTCGGCCGTCATCGACAGCACGCATCTATCCGGCACGCCCGCAGCCCTCAGGACCACCCTGAAGGGGCCTGAGCGTTCTTCACCGGGGCAAGTCGCGACGACGACGCGGACGGCCGCCACGGTCCACATGTGCCCAATCTCGACGTAGGTGCGCGGTACGTCGGGCGCCGTCTCCGTGGCTATCGGGCGGAGGCGGAGCGGGACCACTTCACCCATCTCAACCTCCCGCCGTGGGAGCATCGTTGTTGAGGTCGTCGCTGATGCCGATAGAGCGGAGTTCGCGGGAGTCGGCATTGAGGCCAACGCCTACGCCTAGCGTGGAATACTGATTGCCACGCGTGTCCCCGCTATGCTCGGCTTTCAGCACCTTATAGAGGCCGTCGGCCTGCACGCCCATGAGATTGCCGGACTGAAGTAGGGCATTGTTGCCCTGACCGGCCACCGATGGATCGAATGCCGCGCGAACAATGCTGCTCTCGTCAATTTTGACCTTGCAGCCGGGGACGATGAGCGGATTGAGCAGGCATTGGAAGTTGACCCCGCCGATTGTCTGCTCAGGCATCCCTATGAGGCCGGAGGAGCTATTCAGGACGATCGTGCTGCCGGGGAGCGTGTTTGCAGCCTTCAGGACGTGGAAGCGGCCGTTCACGTTGAACCACTGCGCCTCGCGCGCCTGGCAGACATCGCGGAGCATCTGGTGGGCCATGCCGCACGCAAGGAACCCGCGCGGGAACTTAGGGCCGCCGAGCTTGTCGATATGCCCTGCCGTGACACCGAATGGTTTGAAGGCACTGAGAGCCATCTGCACGCGGTCATCGTGCGTGTGCCCGGCGGCAAGGGTCTTGTTCAGCGTCGCGAAGTTGCGTGCATTCCCCGAACTGGTTGCAACGATATGCGTCACCACGTCGGCGATGTCCTCGCGAAAGTTTCGAGCCTGCCGGATTTCTCCGCTGAAGATGATTGATGTGCCGCCATCGCGATATCCGGCCGAAAGCGTGACCTTCAAATTTTCCTTCGCGAGCTTTGCATAGCTGTCCTTCGACAGGTTCGAGACGTAGATGTTTGCGTGAGCCGGCGTGGAGGAGACGAACTGATGTGTGTCGAACCGGACGCGCGGGCCGTTGTCGCCGTCGCTGGTGAAGCTGATGCCGCCATCGATCACAACCGTGACTTGGCGAAGGTATTGCTGCCCCATCGCTCCATTACCTCGATACGAGAGCAGCGAGGGTGTAGGCCGCGCGCTGGACCGGCTCAGGGATGGCTCGGACCTGGGATGCGAGCAGTGCAATGAGCAGCACCATGGCGCCGCCGGCCATGCCCTGGAACACGCTCCCGAAAAGGCCGCCGCTCGGGCTCACCTTGCCCTTGACGTTCAAGTCGCCCTTGAGCGCGAAGCCTTTGGCCGACTCCATCGCGATCGCCATACCCGACTTCATGCTGATGCCGGTGTCCTTGTCGAAGGCGAGGGTGTGCTTCCCGTCGTCCACCGAGACCGTGACCCCCTTCTGAGGGTGCAGGGACACGACGTGCTTCCCGTCATCCGATCGCATCTCATGCGCGTCGGGATTGAACTTCGGGAGCTTGCGCGGCGTGGAGCGGATGCCGGGGATGTAGACGGCATCCGAGAGGTCAGCCACACGGGCGTCGATCTGGGCCTGCGTGCCGCCCTGCTGGTGCCAGGCATCCATGGAGCGGGCCATGAACAGGGCGATGCCCTCGTCGTCCTGCTTGATCGGGTGCGTCGAGGTCACGCCGCCGCCGCCCGAGAACTGGATCGGCGCATCGGTGATCGGCGGGTAATCCACCTGCTGCAACGACCCGTCTTCCTTTCGAAAAACTGCCTTCACCGTTGGCTGGATCGAGACGGTGTGCCCGTCCGCATCCTTGATCACCCGAACCGGCATCGCCGTCATGACGCTGGACCTGACCTGATCCGCGAAGCTCTCGAAGACTTCGAGCGGGTCGTCGTATCGCGTGCGCGGGTCCATGGGCCGTCCTCAACCTTCCACGTGACGGCGGGCGCCGGCATGCGGTTGGCGTCGAGCGCTTAGGGCTGAGCGGAGCAGATCACGTGTAAAATGCGAAACAGTTTCGCCTTCGGCGGCGGCCGCGGACGTGATCTCTACCCGAAGCGATCGGTCTAAACGGATGTACAGATGCGATGAATAACGCGACGGCATAATCAGCACTCCCCAGACGGATCATAGGGGAAGCGCCGATATTGTCTTGCGCTAATACGGAATGCCAATATATGAGAAAAATGCATTCCTATAACGCTTTATGTCAAATAGGTGCTATTGATGTTTGATTGGAATGGGGCGGGTATGTCTCAGGCGCATGTCTGCTTGTTCAGGCCGTCTCAAGGCTTCAATGATTTGGCCTCTTGCTGGGCTCTGGCCGCCGCACCTTTAAGCGCGCGTTTCGCCAAATGGACGAATGTGTCCTCAACGATCTGCTTTTTTAGGTCGTTGCTGAACCACGGTTCGTCGCTATCGACCTGAGTATCTGCTGCTTGGATAGACCGGCGTAAATAACCTGCCAATTCGATCATAGTAATTGTATGGTCGGCGCCCCCAAAAAGTAGCCGTATGTTGCGTGTAAATCCATCGTCAACAGCGTCGTGTATATCGTCGTAATTGAACGATTGTCCGATCCTAAATTCTATTTCTTCGCTAAGCGATCGACTGTTCTTCGAGGCAGATGCTTCAAGCTGGTCTCGAATTGATCCACGCGCTCGGAACTTGAAATTGTCTGACTTCCGCTCCGCAGCGGGCTTGGGCGGACGCCCGCGTCGCTTGGGCTCTGGGGTGCTCTCGGTGCTCATCGCTATCGCTCCTGTCGCATTCGCATACATGGGAACGATTTCGGGCGCAATAAGGGTTGCGCGGGACCGCGTTGCGCGCTACGTCGTAATTAACCCCATATCCGGGCGCATTAAAGAGGACGACATGAGCGATGACATCCTTGAGGTCCTTACGAAGCCTGCGGTGAGTGTGGTTCTGGCTGGTCGAGTCCTCGGAGTAGGGCGACGGGCTGCGTATCAGGCAGCGAAAGACGGCTCCCTCCCAGCCTTTCGCGTCGGCACACAGTACCGCGTGCCGACCGCAAAGCTTCGCGAAATGCTTGGTCTGCCAGCGCCGATCGCCGCCTGAGCCCCGCCATGCCGGCGGGCGCGTCCCGCTGGCTTTCCGCGCCGAGCCATCCGGCCAGCGCTCAACAGCAGGAACCGGACATGAGAAACCCCGCGACGCGCGGGGCGAACGCAGGGCTCTCGAACGCAGCTGTGGCGGCTTGCGATCAGAGAGATACGGCGGTTCGTCCCCTTCGGCAAGACTTATTCATCGCTCGACGCTTCGGTCTCCCGCCTGCCACGGCCGGAGCCCTGGCCGAGCTAGCGTTTCCCTCTCGCGACGATTGGCGGTGCCGCCCATGACGGGTACTCCTCGCACGATCGCCACCGTCCGGAAGAACAACTTCCAGGAACTCCGCATCGGTCTCGTGACCCATGCGGGGTGCCGCCTCGTCGATCTCCGGCTCTACGATTTGTCGAAGCCGAAACAGGGCGAGCCCTTCCCAACCAAGGCTGGGTTCTGCCTCGCCTTGGACCGCCTGCCGAAGCTGATTGAGGCCTTGCAGGCCGCCGAGCGAGAGGTGTCGCGATGAGCGCGCTTAACGCTTCGCTCAAAGCCGTCCCGCCGAACGCCGTGGAGTCCGAACAAGGGCTGCTCGGCGCCATCCTCCACCACAACGATGCGATCGACCGGGCTCGGGATTTCGTCCAGCCGGACGATTTCTCGGACCAGGTCCATCAGCAGATCTTCGCAGCGATGGTCGTCCGTCGCGATGCCGGCGAGGCGATCGACCTGGGGCTGATGAAGGCAGTTCTGGGTGATGCGGACCTCGGCGGGGTCTCGGTTGGGCAGTACCTCGTCAACTTGATGCACGGCGCCACCACCGTCAGCAACGCCCCGAGCTACGCCCGCCTCATCGCGCAGGCCGCACGGATGCGGACCGTGTTCGAGACGGCGCAGATTGGCATTGCAGCGATGACGGGCAGCACCGTGCATGACCCGGCCGAGACCGCCGGCAGCATGATCGAGGCGCTGGACGCGGTGGCCAGCGCCGCCCTCGCCGAGCACGCCCGGCGGATCTCACTCGGTGCCAGCGCCGCCAACGTCCTCGCCCGGGCCAACCAGATCCGACAGGGGACCGCACCTCGTGGCGTGCCGTACGGCGTACCGAGGCTCGATGCAGCAACACTCGGGATGCGTCCGGGACAGCTCGTCATTCTCGCCGGGCGCCCCGCCATGGGCAAGACGACGGTCGGTCTGCACGTCGCGATTTCGGCAGCTCGGCACTCCGGCCCGGTCGGGTTCTTTTCCCTGGAAATGGACGGGGACGAACTCAGCGAGCGCGTCATGGCCGCCATTGCCTACGATCCGCGGGCTCGGGAGATGATCTCGTATCGCGCCATCGCCGACGCGGGCAGCCTTTCGAACGAGGCGATGGAGCGCCTCATCGAAGCCCAACGCACCTGCACCGGCATCCCGGTCTGGATCGAGCCGCAGGCCGGTCTGACGCTAGCTCAGATCGCCGCCCGAGCCCGGCAGATGCGGCTGCAGGCCGAACGACAGGGCAAGCCGCTGGCTGCCATCGTCGTCGACCACATCGGGCTGATCCGGCCGTCCAAGCGCTACTCGGGTAACCGGGTTCAGGAAATGACCGAGATCTCCTCCGGGCTGAAGGGACTGGCGAAGGAGCTAGGCATCCCCGTCATCGGGTTGTGCCAGCTCAATCGCGAGGTAGAGAAGCGCCCCGACAAGCGCCCATTGCTCTCCGACCTCCGGGACAGCGGCTCGATTGAGCAGGATGCCGACGTGGTGCTCGGGCTGTTCCGAGAGTCCTACTACCTGGAGCACAAGGTCGGCCGGACGGACGAGGAGGATATCCGACTCTCCGATTGCCAAAACGAGCTGGAAATCGAGATCCTGAAGCAGCGCTCCGGTCCGACGATCCGGGTCACCTGCTTCTGCGATGTCGCTTGCAACGTGCTGGCGGAGGCCGCCCGATGAGCTCGCTTCCCACCATGCCGGTGGGCGTAGATCGGCATATCGCCGACACCGCCCACATGACGAACGAAGAGGCTGGCGCCTATTTCCGGCTGCAGATCTTCGCTTGGCGCTCGCCTGGCTGCTGCTTGCCCGACGATGACGCTCGGTTCGCCCGGATGCTCGGGACCACCCTGAAGCGATGGGCTGTTCTGAAGCCAATCGTGCTGGCCAATTGGGTCCTGGAAAATGGCAATTGGAGCAACCAACAGGTCGCTCGCGAGCATCAATTCGTCAGCGAAAAAGTCGAGCGGAAACGCGCCGCCGGGAGAAAGGGCGGACGGCCTAAGCCATTGGAATTGCACGATCAGGAGGAAGCATCAGGTTCTGCGATCGAGAAGGAAACGGAAAGCAAAACGAAAGCAGCTAAAGCTAAAGCTAAAGAAACCCCTATAGTCCCCACGGGGGACGAGGACCCGGAAGGCTTCGCCGAGTTCAAGGCAGCCTACCCGAAGCGTAGCTCGGTCTTCCCAACGACCCTAGCCCGGAAGCGCTGGCTGGAGGCTCGACGACGAGGCGCGACGCCTGCCGAGATCATTGCTGGCACGAAGGCCTACGCTGCCGAGCAAGAGCGCATCGGCAAGGCTGGTACCGAGTTTGTGAAGACCGCCGACAGTTGGCTGCACCAGCAGCGCTGGCGAGACTACGCTGCGAAGGCCGTTGAGGCAGCGCCAACGGCCGAGATCTCGACCGACGTCTGGCGCGAACGGGTGAAGGCCTGGAAAGCCAGAGGGGGCCACTGGCCCTGGCAGCAGCGGACAGAGCCGCCTGACGACCCGCGGACGAAGGTTCCGGCCCAAATCCTCGCCGAAATCGGGATCGTCCACGGAAACGGGGCGGATCGCGCTGCGCAGTTTCGGAGGGTAGGCTGATGCCCGCTGGCCTCGAAACCTTCGCCAAGGTCCGCGCCCTTCACGACCGTACTGACAGCCCGGGCGAGAAGGCTGCCGCTGCTGGCCCTATGGACGGGTTCGCCCACGCAGCAGGTATGACGACGGCCGAGGCGACCTCCAATCGGGACACCCGCACCGAACCAACGCCGACAACCACTGCGACGTGCTGGCCCTGTTCGGTCACAGCATCACCGATCACGAAATCACTCGCCGGGCGGGCGTTTCCCCTCAGACCGTTGGCGACATCCAGAAGTCGCAGCCATGACCCCGCGCCAGCATGCTGCCTTCGATTGCAGGTTTATGGGCTGGCAGCCGAAAGACCGCCAGCCCTGATGGCCTTAATAGCCGCCGTAGAACCGGCGCGGACCGCCGTACTCGTAGTCGCTACCGCGACGACCATACCCGCCGCCGTAGCCGTATGCTGGCCGCCCCTCATAGTACCCATGAGGACCACCACCGTAGCCGTATCCACGGTCGTTCGGCCGGCAGCGTCCCCACGGATTTGGATGAAAGCCGGGGCCACATCCGCCAGCCACAAGTTCGATTACCGCATCACTGCGGATCTGACCGGACAAGAAGGGAGCGGCATTCGCCGAGGTCGCCGAACCAAGCCCTGCGGCTATCAAAGCGGCTATTCCCAGCACCTTCATGCGCGTCATGACCTGAACCTCGTTAGCGCCCGGCATCGCTCTCAACCAACCGGCGAGTTCGAAGGCTGCACCTCAGTCGCTGAACCGATGCTGACCCACTGCCAAGCGATCCGTTCAGCCACGGCATTCATCCCTCAGGCTGCCCCTCATTCCTTGAGCCTCGCCGCAGCCAAGGCCAACGAGATCCTGGCCCTGCTCGACGGCACCGGCTTTGCGGTCTGGAAGGTGTGCCGATGATCCTCACAGACCTCACTTCCCAAAACGAGGAACCGCCGATGCCAGCGACCGACCTCGATCGTCAGTGGTTCAAGGCCAATCTGGGCCGGAAGTATCGCCATCGTCGAGCGACGCCTGCCGAAATCGCAGGATGGGAGGTGCCGCCACGGGCCGGCTTCGCGGCTTGGTGTATCATCCGGCGGTCGGACAGCGCTTCCGTCTCCTACGCGTTTCCGAGCGATGCGACCTGGGATGTCACGGACGAGGAGTTGGCCGCACTCTTTGAACGCCTGAACGAGGACAGGGCATGAAGGGCCGCTCTATCCCGGCCAAGCCCTCTGACCTCGACAAGCTCGTGGACGAGACCGCGGCCCGCGTCGCGGACGCCACGATCGCGGCCCTACGAAGCATGTTCTCGGAGTCGTTCATTCGGGGTGTGATCGAGCGCGAGGCCAAGATCGCGGTTCAGGCCGCTTTTCTCGCCGAGGCCGAGCGTGTCCGTGTGGAGGTGCCAGCGCAACCGACTACCGGCCTGCGCGCCATAGACCTGACCCCTCTCGCGTACCGACCCAAGAAGGTCTGCGAGATCCTCGGGATCAGTATGGCCCTGTTTCACAAGCTGGTCACGGATGGGAAGCTCGGGGCTCGCAAGATCGGAAGCGCAACGGTCGTTCGGAAGGAAGACCTCGACGCCTATCTGGCGGGGTTGCCGCCGACCATGACAGCCGCGAAGGCCCCTGAAGTGAGATCCCGATGATCCCGCGCCATCACGCACCAGATTAGATCAGCACCATGATCCGCCCCCGCACCACCAGTCACGTCGCCGCCCTATTAGCTGCGAGTCCCAAAGCCGAGATGGCCGCGACGATAACTTCACCCTGGCAAGAAGCCATTGCTCCGATCGTCGAGGCGCTGATGGCAGTCGTTGCCGCTGTCGAAAGGCAGCCTGCAGACGGTCCCGCTTGGAAGGCATTCCAGTCAGCCATCCGTCGAAAGGAAGAGGAAGCCGCAGCAGCGGGCGGTAGCGCAGCGATGGAGGCCGTGCTGCGCGCGGTCGCCGATGGCGCTCCTGACCGCGCTGAGCGCCGCGAAAGCATCATTAGTGCTGCTTGGACAGGGCTGCCGCGGTGGCGATCGGGACGGTAGCGCGTCATACGGTGGCGTCGAGAATGGCAACCTCGATGCCCATCCACATGACTCGAACTTTTGATGGCGTCGGCTCCGGCAGCGAATGGCGGAACTCAATGGGTGCCCAATGCATCACCAGTTCGCTTGGGCCGCCGGTCGCGATCTCCACCTCCAGCGTCAAGACAGAAGCATCCGGACCCTGAGGTTCGGACAAGCCAAGGCGCGGCACCTCATCCACGTTCCCAAGCTCAATCTCCCCGGTGACGGTGATCACGGGCGGGTCCGATGCCACCACGGCAGCCTGCCAGCCGCGGGTTCTTGGAACGATGTCGCCTGTCATCCGAAGGTCTCACGTCAGTCGCAGACTCTAGCGACGCATAGAGCAAGCCAGTGGTCAGCTACTCGCTTCGCTTCCGAGCCTCGTCCTCAGCCTCCGTACCCGGTCGGTCCATCGGGCCGCCGTGTTCTTTGATCTTACCGGTGGTCGTATCCACCGAGGTGATCGCGCTGCCCTCGGGCTTCGGCGTGCCGTTCGGCATCCGCTGGGCCTGCGTGTCGATGGGGTCATCGGACATGGGGGCGGCCTTTCAGATCTCGGTTTCGCGGCGAACGATCACGTCCTCGTCGGTGCCTTTCTGGGCCAAGCCGACATCGGCGCTCTCGCTAGGTACGGGCAGCGGCTCGTTCGTTATACCGTCAGCCAAGCCCTCGCTGGATTGTCCATCGAGGGGCGCGTCGGACGGTTCACCGTCGTTGAGGCGCGGATTGCCGCCGTCGTCATCAGCCAGCGTCAGATTTTCGTTGGACGCGTTCGGGGTGACAGTCATCGCAGGCTCCGAGTGTGCAGGAGCAACGCGCCGGGTTTGGGGTGGGTCCAGGGCCGGTCGAGCACGACTGCACGCACCTACCACCCGAGCCCGATCGCCCGCGTGTCATCGCTAGGTTTGGCCGTCCGCAGGTTCTCAATCACCACCGCCAGCGCCACGAGAGCCGCCGCACGAGGTTCGGCCGTCCTCGCGTCCTGCTTATCGAGGGCTTCTGCGAAAGTGACGGATGCGACCACCGCTTCAGTGATTGCGATATCTAGCCAGGGCGGTACGACGACGCGCCGCTTCAGGCTTGCCGCTGTGCTCGCCGCTGCAGAGGCCACCACCTCACGCATCCCCAGCGTGCCGGTTTCGATGGCCGTCACCCACGGCCTCATCACCGTTGCGAGCAGCGGCGGGAGGCCCGCATCATCCAGAACTCGACCCATCACGTGCGCTCTCCGATCAGTCAGCATCCGACCCCGCGTCCTCTGCCGGGGATGGGCGGTCCATGATGTTGAGCTGCTGCTTCGCGAAATCACAGGCGGCGAACTTCGGGTTGATCTCGCACGACATTTCGAACGCTGCCCGCGCCCGCTGTGGCTGGGCCGCCACCCCCTCGCCGGTGCGGTAGGACTGTCCCAGCATGGCGCAGCCCCATGCTCCGCGCCGATCGCAGTCGAGGAGGAAGCTGCGGTACTCACAGGACTGCTTGTCCGCAACCGGAGCGCCGCGGAAGGCGTCGTGGTAGTGCCCGTTGCGGATGCCGGCGGCGCGGTTCGTACAGCCGGCGGAGTAGCCCATCGCGCAGGCGAGCGCGTGGAAGCGCTGGCCGTCGAACGCATCGGGGACATCGAGCGAGTGATGCTCGTAGGCTTGGGCGAGGTCGAAACAGGCTGGCCCGTTCGCCCAGCGAACGCACAAGCCGTAGCAGTCGGCCGGGTGGAGGGCGCAGGTTCGCTCCGAGGGCCGCTGCGGAGCTGCAAGTCCACGCCAGATCGGACGCTCTCGCTCGAACACATCGGCGGGGCAGGACGCGATGACCCGTGCCGTGCGCGGATCGGCATGCAGGCGCTCCGAGACCTCCGTGGCTTCGGACTTGTTGAACAGCGCCTCGCGAGCGGCTGCGTCGATGTCCACCTCCCCCTCGGCTCCCCCGGCTTGGATGAGCGCCAGGAAGATCATGGGGGCGAGCACAAGCGGAAGCATCGTCGAGCGCATGGACGCACGGTCGTCCACACTGCCTTTCGCCGCAAGGGGCCTAGAGCGGGCAAGGACGCCACCTTGTCCGGCGAACCGACATTGAGGGGTGCACGGACATGCGTAACGTCGTTGGCCTCCCCCAAGCCAAGCGTGAGACCCTGCATACGGTCTGGATCTACGGCACCGCCGCCGGCCTCGATGTCGTGCTGCGCACCGAGGCCGGCCCGGACACCGCCCCTTCGCTGCACGTCAGCGTGATCGCACCCGGCCCGACCGGCATTGAGGACCTCGCCGTGTTCCCGAATTCCACCGAAGGCCGTACTGGCGCCGACGTGGTCGCAGGCGCGGTGCTGCACGCGCTTGAGATTGCTGAGATTGAAGCAACTCCTGGAAGCGCCGCATGACCATCGGCTCGGAAACTTTCGCCAAGGTCCGTGCAGTAGTGGAGCGCAGACAGCCATGATGCCCCGAGAGCAAGCCGCCTTCGTCGCCGGCATTCAGGCCGCCCGGCAGGCCGCCATGACGGCCGCCGTCACCATCGAGGTCTGCGACGACGCCCGAGAGGTTCGCCAGCAGGCCGCTGCCGCAGCCCTTCATGGTCTCGCCGCCGGATTGAAAGTGGCGTTCCTCGACATGCCGACGGCATCGGACCCCGCTGTCACAATGATGGCCGCGACCCAAACCTTACCCGTCAATCGGCCTCGGTGAACGCTGGCGTCACCCAATCGGCATCCTTCGCGGCCGTCAGGAACAGACCTCTCTCTCGGATATCGGTCAGGATCTCGGCCGCGTTTCCGAGGCCGACGATCCCCGACATCGTGTCCATCTCGTTGGCGTCCATCTTGGCGAGCCGACGCCAGCCGCTCGCACCGCCTGGTAGGTTCGCTCCATCCCGATCCGCCGTTGCTGCGAGCCGCGTGCCGTCGATCTCGGCGAAGGTGTAGACGTGTCCGCTGCTCATAGTCCGCACTCCGGTAAGGTGCCAACGATGTAGGCAGCCTCCGGCGGAATGCGCCATTGCCATCATCGCCGCGGCCGACAGCGGGGTACATGTTTTTCGCTCAGGCTGTCGTGTGCCGAGGCTAGCCTATGAAGCCTACTGAAGCCTCTGCTGTAAGGCCGGACACCCGACGATCATGTCGTAGCCGCTCCGATGACCTGAGCACCGTCCGCACCCTACGGTCCGCCACCCCTGTAGTTTGATCCTATCTATTGTTATACTAGTCCTCGATAGGATCTGACATGCAAAATCTTCTGACCCGTCTCGGGCGTCTTGAAACCGCAATCATCGTGAAGCCGCCAAGTGCGGTGCGCTGCTTCTTGGTCCAAGGCCCGCATGACTTAGGTGCAGGTGATGCTGCAGCATTCCTCCGCGAGCGGGGGCATCACCTCGATGCGAAGGCGTTGAACATCATCCGCGTCGTCGTTGGTGCCGAGGATGGGCGGCCGACCGACCTGCCGCTGAAGGACCTTACGCCGGAGCAGTTGAGATGAGGGCTTGGCTGTTTCTCCGCTGCTTTTTACAGCCATCCTCGCGCCTAGGAGATGCCTATGCCGGGTGACGGTCGGCCATTCGAGCAAGGCCGGAGCGGCAATCCCAGCGGCCGCCCAAGGGGCGCCCGCAACCGTTCGACCCTGGCCCTGCAAGCCATCTTGGATGGCGAGAGCGAGGCATTGACCCGTCGGGCAATAGAGATGGCCCTGGGCGGCGATACGGTCGCGCTGCGGATGTGCATGGATCGGCTGATGCCGGTTCGGAAGGACCGGCCGATCACCTTCACGCTCCCTGAGATTGAGACGGCAGCCGACCTCACCAAGGCGACCAAGGCTCTGATGCAGGGTGTCGCCGACGGCGAGATCACTCCAAGCGAGGCCGCCGAACTGTCCAAGCTCGTTGATGCGCACGTGAAGGCCATCGAAGCCGTCGACTTCGCCGGGCGTCTTGCTGCCTTGGAAGAGACAGCAGGTAACAAAGGAGGGCGCCGATGACGCTGCGTACGATAGATAGGCTGACACGCCTGGAAGCAGGGTGCGCGCCGATAGCGACCAGCAAGCACCTCGTCTTTCAGGTTGAGGCTCCGCCTAGGACGCCGCTCAGCGATATCGTCGCCTTCCTGAAAGCCCGCGGCCACGCCATCCACGACGGCGACGACGCCTTCGTGATGAACGTTGGGGACTACCGCATGGCCGAGGGCGAGCCGCCGCGGGATCTGTCTCCCGCCATCCTGACGGAGGAGGCGCGTGCACAGGCCGGGGCAGCCGGCCAGTGGCCGAAGACCTGCGCTGCCTTCACCTTCCAGTTGGACCGGCCGAGGAACGTGCAATGACCCCGAAGCTGATCGAGCGTCTGAACCGCCTGGAAGCCGGACAGGCGGGGCGCGGCGGCCAGGGACCGGCATCCCGTAAGTTGACCCAGGTCTGGCTCCGGGCCGTCGCCATTGCGCTCGGCGGCTATCCTCGGCCGCAGTCCTCGGCCTCGCCGCATGTGGAGGACTCCTACAGCGACGGCTTCGCTCGGGCGCTCGGGTATGCCGATCACGACGACATGGAGGCCCAGGCCGAAACGAGCCCTGATGAGTGGGGCCAGCGGATCGAACGGGCGGACGCCGCCCTGTGCCAACGGTACGGCGCTGCCGCCTGCCCTGATCCGCACAGCTGCAGTTCCGAGATGATGATCGCGGCGCTGAATGAGTGGGCCGGAGCGAAGGCGCAGAACCCTGACTGGCCCGCGGCAGACGATAGCGGCACCCTCGCCCGCGCCCTCACCGCCTATGGCGTTCCGGCCGAGCCCGTGGAGACGCACTAATGACCTCGAACCTGATGACGCGGCTGACCCGGCTCGAAGGGCAAGCTGTTCTGCCTCCTGCCATGGCCAACCCATTGAACCCTGGCATCCGACTGTTGCTGCTGCTCCTGGCTGTCCACGCTGGCGGCCTCGGGGCCAAGCAGTCCATAGCTGAGGGCGTGGCGCGGGCGCTCGGTTACGGGCATGTCAAAGAGACGCGGGCTGCGATGCAGGCCGAGGGGGCAGCCTTTATCGGGTGGAACTCCCGGCACCGCGAGGCGGTCACGCTGCTCCTGAGCCAGCGGAACGGCGGGCCGGCGACTGGAATGGACCGCAACGAGGTGGCGATCCGATCCTTGATCGCGGACATGCCCGAGGCGTTCCAGGCGTACCCCTACCTCGTAGACGCAGAGCCGGCGATCATCCTCGCGACTGAATGGGTAAGCCTGTGACGCCGCCCATCCTCAGCAAGCGCCTGGCCGCCTTGGAAGCTACCCAAGAGACCATGCCCAGGCACTACACGCCTGATGAGATCGAGGCCGCTCGGCTCCGGTATGAAGCCCTCCTGGAAGAGCCGTGCGAGCGCACCCCGCAGCAGGCGGCCTACTACGCGACCCGGACGCTGAAAGAGATCGCCGCGGACTACGACGCCATGCTCAGGGGCACTCCGGCGCTGTGGCTTCTTTGAGAAGGTCGCGGCACCACAACGGTGTCCCTTGCATCACTCGCCCGGAACTGACGGCGGACGAGCAGATGGCGCGGTACGAAAGATATAGATTGGGTTAATTTCTCGTATGTGTTGATCCTGACTTGGAAGATAAATCCGTTCTGAATGACCAAATTATGGTTTGGCCCGTGCTATAAAGCGACGCTGCCATTAGTGCCATGGCAGGGTGATTGCATTTGTAAAGTTTGGCGAACGCGATAGCTTCTGCAGGGGAGTCTGCCTGAATGTTGCGGCCGTCCACTGCTCGTCCAGACCGCCCATCATCGAAGCGTAAGATGCATTCTAAGCGGTAGATTGGCATGGTTGCCTTCAAGCCTTGCAGGCATGTGAACGAAGATAACGCATTAAATAATAAAGCATCGAAACTTCTGTCATGCGTTGAGCTCTGGAGCTAACTAACATTGAGGATTGACAAGCCGGCGAAAGGACCGTCGCGCCACATGACCCGCATGCGCACTGATCGCTGAGAACCCTGTAGCTTCAGTTCGACACAACCCGATAGCGGTTCTCTCTGTGAGACCGAGATCCTGGCCCCTTCCTTTGAAACGTCCCGCACGACGCAAGGGATTTCATCCCCATCATCCGTGCGGAGCGCCCCGATAATCATTGTCTCACGGCGCGGAGATCGCCGGGGATAATTGGGTTCGTCCATGTTGCTTCGTCCATCGAATGACGGAAGCGTAGGCGCTCAATGGTTCAGAAAGGCTGACAAAAGGACTAGATTGATCAAAATCCGAACAAATTTCCGAACGCCATCTTCCACTTTAGCGGGATATGTGTATTATATTTGCCTCTGTAGGTTGCAAGCGATCGAGAGTCAGCTATGGACGAAACGGAACAGGGCTTGTCTGACAACAAGCTCGACATGACGGCCGAACTCGTCGCCGCCTACGTCTTGAATAACAACGTGCCGATGAGCGAACTGGCGGCTCTGATCACCAAGGTGCATGCTGCCCTTACTGGCCTCGGCAATGAAGCCCCGGTCGAACCCGTGGGCCCTGAGAAAGCGACCGCAGCTCAGATCAAGAAGTCGGTCACGCCGGATGCGCTGATCAGCTTCGAGGACGGTAAATCCTACAAGACGCTACGCCGGCACCTGACACTGCGGGGTCTGACCCCCGAAGCTTACCAGACGAAATACGGCCTGCCGGCCGACTACCCGATGACGACCGCCAACTACTCGGCGCAGCGTTCCGAGCTGGCGCGCTCCCTTGGTCTCGGTCAGATGCGGCGGAAGTCATCGCTCAAGGCTACTTCATTGGATGACATCTTCGCCGCGACACCCGCGACCCGCGGTGGCAGGGCCAAGGCTGATAGCACTTCGTAGACTGCCTCGAAGGTCCGTGGGTGGAGCAAGGCTGCCGAAACAGCTTGAGGCCACTCAATGGCACACCTTGCTACCTGACCGATCACCGCCAGCTTCGTATGCTGGCGGTGCGGTAGCTTCACTTTTGAGTGAGCCAGCGGTGGAATTAATCAAATATTTTGGGCTTGGTGCGATACTTAATTTGATTTTGCCTTACGAGCTTAGAACGACAATGATCGGCACCAAGCACAAGAAAAGTCTCGGTGTTTTTGGCGTTGGTGCCGATGATCTTGCATTGATCAGAGCTCAGGCGGAAGTCGTGCGGAACCGCATGCCTACGTTGCTCTTCGAATTGCAGGAAACGTTTGCAAGTTGGCCAGAGATTGATGCGGCGTTGCGAGTGCCCGAGGTTCATGAAGCACGCCTCGCGCACTGGATCATGGTTGCCTCCGGTGAAATCGGGGCGGCCTTTGACGAGTCAATCGAGCGGTTGGCAACGGCGTTCAGCAGAAACAAGGTACCGGCTTACGCTATCGTCATCTGCCATTCTGTCGTGTCGCGAGCCCTTGTTCGTGAACTTGGTCTGGCCGCACCGATCCCGCAAGCGTTCGGGACGCCCCGAACGTTGAAGCGGATTAGCGAGCATCGGGCTCTTACCAGCGTCATCAGCCAACTGGCTTGGTTCGATCTGGAATTGTTGTTGGAGACCTACACGCGGGTCGATGACGAGCGGCGCCATGATGCCCTCATGCAACTCAAAGGTTTCCAGAACCAAGTCCAGGACATCGTGGCCGGCGTGACTGAGGGGGCCAACGCCGTCAGCAGTCGTGCCGGGCTCACTGTCCAAGCCATCATCGAGACCGCGAGCCTTGCTGAGACCGTGACAGGCGCGTCACAGGAGGCTTCCCAGAACGTCGATGGCGTAGCGGCGGCGGCGGAGGAGTTGTCGGCATCGTTGAGCGAGGTGTCACAGCAAGTCACACGTGCCGCCGTGATCGCGCAAGCTGCCAACCAAGCAGCACAGCAGACCGACGCGACCGTCCAAGGCTTGTCCGGGTCCGCATCTCGTATCAGCGATGTCGTGTCGCTCATCTCCTCTATCGCCAGCCAGACCAACCTCTTGGCTCTCAACGCGACGATCGAGGCGGCACGGGCTGGCGAGGCGGGTCGTGGGTTTGCTGTGGTGGCGGCAGAGGTGAAGAGCCTCGCCGGCCAGACCGCAAAGGCAACGGAAGAAATCTCTGCGCAGGTCGCAGGGATGCAGAGTGCCACAGCTTCTGCCGTCACGGCGATCGAGCGGATCGCCACAATGATCAGCGAGATGGATCAGGTCGCCGCTACGATGGCAGCCGCCGTCGATCAGCAGCGGGCGGCAACCCAAGAAATCGCAGGGAATGTGAGCCGAGCCGCTGCAGGTACCCAAGAGGTCGCTGGCAGCATAACGGGCGTCAGCAACGCAGCGAACACGGCTGGAACGGCAGCGGACGAGTTGCAAGGTGTTGCTCGTCAGTTGGCAAGTGAGGCGGTCAAACTCGAGAACGCCATGTCTATTCTGGTAGCCCAAGGGCGGGCAGCATGATCGGCTTGCCGTCACAAACCTGACAGGAGCACGATAAGGGCAAACGCCTACGACTCTACCACCATTTCTGGGGGGCGCCTGTAGCTTGCATCAAGCCTCAGGGCATCTGTGGTCGCGCAGCCTGTCTAGGTACGTTGAACGCTCAGGCGGCGTGAGATTGATGCACGGCGACCGGTGGCAAGGCATCACGCCTGCCTACAAGACGGACTCTCATTGTCGTTGGCAGGCTGTATGCCGGCATCAGGGCTACAAGCCTCCCGATAGGCGGATGCGGAACTATGAGCCGACAGATCATTCCACTACGCCCGAAGGGGGCTGGGCAATCGGCTCTCGCTCGGACCGATGTCGCCGCCGTAGCGCTCCTGGCCGGGGGCCAATCTACGAGCCTGCAGGCGGCGCGGGCCGAGGTGATCCTCGCAGACCTGCGGCTACGGCGGGATGAAATGACGGCGTTGCTCTCCGACCTGCGTAGCCGGGAAACGAGTAGGCTACCTCATATCGATGTTGCGAACGCCAATCTCATCGTCGCGAT
>NZ_JAKSYR010000069.1:0-4399 GCF_022829705.1 Methylobacterium sp. E-025 | reverse complement strand
CGGCAACATCGTTACGCTGTCGGAGAAGACCCAGACGATCGGCGACATCATCGATACGGTCAACGACATCTCGGAGCGCACGCACCTGCTGTCGCTCAACGCCGCGAGCGAGGCGGCGGCGGCCGGGGAGAGCGGGCGCAGCTTTGCGGTGGTGGCCTCGGATATGAAGCTTCTGGCCGACCATGCCAAGGCGGCCACTCTGCAGGTGCGCGGCATCCTTTCGGAGATCCAGCGCGGCATCAACACCTCGGTGATGCTGACGGAGGAGGCGGTCAAGCGGGCGGCCACCGGCAAGGCGCGCTCCGACACGACCCAGCGCACGATCGAGGAGATCACCGGGCGGGTGGAGGAGAACGTGCAGACCTTCCAGCAGATCGTGGCGTCGACCAACCAGCAGCAGCTCGGCATCGAGCAGGTGATGGGCGCCTTGCAGAACATCCGCCAGGCGAGCAGCAGACCGCCGCCGGCACCCGCGAGGTCGAGGCGGCCTCGGCCAACCTCACCGAGCTCGCAGGAGCCCTCATGGCCCTCGCCGAGCGCTACCGGCACTAGGCGCCTTTCAGCGCCTGCCCCGACTCGCCAAGCGGCAGAGTACCCGGTTGCTCGGTTCTCTCTATGAGGCCACGGGCCTGCGCGATGAACAAGTCGATCTGCACCACCCCTTGAACGATCGCGACGATGAGATTGGCGTTTGCAACATCGATATGAGGTAGCCTACTCGTTTCCCGCCTACGCAGGTCGGAGAGCAGCGCCGTCATTTCATCCCGCCGTAGCCGCAGGTCCGCTAGGATCACCTCAGCCCGCGCCGCCTGCAGGCTCGTAGCTTGGCCCCCGGCCAGGAGCGCTACGGCGGCGACATCGGTCCGAGCGAGAGCCGATTGCTCAGCCCCCTTCGGGCGCAGTGGAATGATCTGTCGGCTCATAGTTCCGCATTCGCCTATCGGGAGGCTTGTAGCCCTAATGCCGGCATACAGCCTGCCAACGGCAATGAGATGTTCATCTTGCAGGCGGCCGCAATCTAGCGCCTCAGCGACCTGCCAGAGCACCCAATCCGAGCGTGTCGAGGACGCGCTCACGATAAAGGGTATCATCCCCGCTGAAGTTACCCTTTTCAAAGCGAACAATCACCGACGTATCGACGCTGGCGAGTTCGGCCAAGGCCTCGATGGAGTAGGCGCATCGCAGGCGGGCAGCGCGCACCTCCGATGCCAGGCGTTGGTAATAGTCCGAGGGAGGATCGTTCGAAATGCTCATAGGCCGGCCTACGCAGGTCGGAAGCACTCGGTTTCATCACATGCCTGTTAGATCGATCCCGATGGTTTTGACCGGGGCAACCCCAGATCCGTCAAACCAAGCCCCTGCGCTAAACCGATCGCAGCTTCAAGGGAGAGATCGTTGCTGGTGCCTTGTTCGATCGCCTCGATAATACTCGGATCGGTCCCTAGAAGCCGTGCAGCGGTGATCAGATCCAAACATAGCTTGGCACGCGCCGGTCCCGCATAGTGGGCAAGGTTCTGAAGTAGGGTCCGTTTTCGTTCCGCTGTTTGTTCCATGCACACTGCATGAGTTCCTCGTGAACGACGAATTGCCGCTCCCCGAGCATAGCTATTAAGGCCCAAGGCCCTCCTACCTGTGGTTGATCCCCTGCTATTCCCACAACGCAAGGAACCCTACGGGGGCGATCTGGTTCGTGTCGTGGAGGTCTCAGGCTACCACGATCCGCGGACCGTGCTCGGATATCACCTAGGCTGCGCCGAGCCGCTTGGCCGGCGCCCAACGAGCATCTACGCCTAGGCCATAGCTGGCCGCGAACGCATCAGCTGGCATCGGCTTACCGAACAGGTAGCCTTGCCCTTCCTGGCAGCCCTCAGTGCGCAGGCAGGCATGCTCGGCCTCGGTCTCGATGCCTTCGGCAATGACCGACAGCCCGAACCCGAGCCCAAGCTGCAGGATCGCACGGACGATCGTCACGTCGTGATGCGAGGCGAGCATACCTGTCACGAACGAGCGGTCGATCTTCAGCCGCGTCAGTGGAAAGCGCTTCAGGAGGCTGAGGGAGGCGTAGCCCGTCCCATAGTCGTCGAACGCGATGCCGACCCCAGTCTCGCGGAGGCTGTGCAATGTCGCGATCAGTTCGATCTCCTGGCGCAGCACGATGTTTTCGGTGATCTCTAACTCCAGGGAGGCGGCGGGCAGTCCGGTGTCGCTCAAGGTGGCGCGGACCGTCTCGGTAAGGTCGCCCCTTTGAAACTGAGCGCTGCACAGGTTGACCCCCATACGGAAGTCCAGTGCTCCCGCGGAACGCCATGCTTCTGCCTGGGTACAAGCTGTGCGCAGGACCCAGTCGCCGACCTGAGCAGCGTAGCGACTGCTATCGAGCACGTCGATGAATGCAGCTGGTGCAAGCAGGCCGCGGTCAGGGTGCTCCCAGCGGATCAACGCTTCCGCTCCGACCAGGACGCCATCGCTTAGGCGCACTTGCGGCTGGTAGAACAGGACGAACTCGCCACGCTCGACCGCCCGACCTAACTCGTCCCGGCAAACACGAGCACGCTGCGCCTGGTGTCGTAGGACGGGGCTGAACAGCCGATGGCAATGTCGGCCGTCGCCTTTGGCTTGGTACAATGCGAGATCAGCGCATCCGAGGAGTTCCTCGGCATTGTTGCCATGCGAAGGCGCCATGGCAATGCCAAGGCTGGCGCCCAGTCTGAGCGTCTGTCCGTCATACTCCACCGGTTCGGCGACGGCTGCGATGATGGTACCCGCCACCTCGGCAGCGCGGAGCGGATCGCCGATATCGGGTAGGAGGACAACGAACTCGTCGCCGCCAAGCCGGGAAACCGTGTCGATCGGACGGACACAGGCGAGGATACGGGTCGCCATCACTCTGAGGACAGAGTCGCCGGCTCCATGGCCGTAGCTGTCGTTGACCTCCTTGAAGCCATCCAGATCGAGCATCAGCACGGATACAGGTCGGCCCGCAGTGGCGATTTCATCCAGCCGCTCGTGTAAGACGGAGCGGTTGGGCAGTTCGGTCAGTGGATCGAGATGTGCAAGGCGGAACAAGCGCTCCTCGTTGGCGCGTCGCTCACGGATATCACGCACGATCGAACCGAAAGCCGCTCGCCCCTCCTCCTGCCACTTGGACAGCGACAGCTCGATCGGGAATTCGGTCCCGTCCTTATGACGGGCTGGCAGCTCGATGGTCTTGCCAACGAGCCTAGGTTTGCCCCCGTTGGCGACCCGATGGAGGCCGCCACCATGACCCCCGCGCATGCGCTCGGGGACGATCAGGTCGATCGACTGTCCGATAGCCTCGGTGCTCCCATGGCCGAATATCTGTTCGGCGGCAGCATTCCAGAAAGTGATGCGACCGCTGGCGTCGGCACAGATGATGCCGTCCGGGGAGGTCGACGCGATCTGCTCGAAACGCGATTGGCTTGCTCGGTGCGCAACCTCCAACCGGCGCAACTCCATGCGATCGAGGGTGAGGTTTGCGAGCTGCTGCAACGTCTGCCGATCGATGTCGGAGAAGGCGTTGCGCGACCGCGAGTCCGCTAGACAAAGCGTGCCAACGGCATGACCGGAAGGCGACCGCAGTGGAATGCCGACGTAGAAGCGGATATGCGGTGGCCCAGTGACGAGGGGATTGTCATGGAAGCGTGGATCGAGGGTGGCGTCGAGCACGACGAGAGCCTCGGTCTGCATGATGGTATGCGAGCAGAACGCGACCTCCCGGTTGGTCTCGCACAGGCTGAGGCCGACCTTGGCGTGAAACACCTGTCGGTCACGATCGAGTAGGGAGACGAAAGCAGTCGGCACCTCGAACAACCGCGCAGCTAGAGCGACGATCTGCGTGAAGCCAGGCATCGGTGCTGAACCGAGCAGGTCGTATTCGGCTAGCGCCGCAACACGTGCATCTTCGCCGATGAGGATATGAGGTGGTCGCACAATGAGAACCGAAAGTTGTCCCTACGTACGAACATAAGGCCAGGTTGTTAAGATCTTGCGTATCGCAGGCGTGGCGACCTATCGTGAGACACCTGAGGGCGACGGATCACTGCTTTGTGATGAACCGCATACCACTCGTCCACCGTCAGTTCCGGGCCTGTAACGCAGAGCAAGCGATCAAAGCCATGGCGCCGGAGCGCCCTTGAACATGGCGTCGTAGTTCGCAGCGATCTCCTTCAGCGTTCGGGTGGCGTAGTAGGCCGCCTGCTGTAGGGTACGCTCGCAGGGCCCCTTCAGGAGGGCGACAGGAGAAGTTCGCGAAGGAGTACAAGGCGCTTCAGCAGTCCCTCGGGGTTAACGGCAATGAAGTCGCATCGAATGCAGCCAAGATCTCACAGGCTTATGGTTCGTTCAGCGCCGTCATCGAAGTTGTGGGCCAGAGGATCAC